>CAZOLY010000260.1:0-1844 GCA_964580815.1 uncultured Bacteroidales bacterium | reverse complement strand
CAAAACAGTCCTTGCAAATGGAGTCAGACTATGAGGTGCTGGCATATACCTTATCGGGATAATTATTTTGAGTATTTAAGGGAGGCTTTATACGACCAGTGCAAAATTGATGAGCATGAAAGGGAGCGGGTTAGCGGCCAAAATGAGACCGGGAAAACTGATAGTAAATTAAACTCCACTGTAAAGAAAAATGGCAAAGACTTTATTAAAGTCTATAAAGACACAATGCTTTTAAAGCGGTTAAGTCCATTGACTCAGAAGGTATATACAGAATTTTTCAAAGAATTTTTAGATTATTTTAAGGATTCTGATATTGATGAGCATAATTATCAAAGTATTTACGGATATATAAAGGAAAGAGCTCAGACTATGGGCCATACAAGGCGCAAGCAAATGATTGCATCAGTAAAATTTTATTATGAGCAGGTGTTGAATAGAGAGAGAATGTATTTTAATTTAGGCAGGCAGATAAAGCCTGTTGTAGCTCAAGTTCATATACCATTTTACAGGATTACAGAAATTCTTGAAAAGATAAAGTCACCATCTGACAGGCTTTTATTATTTCTGGCATATCATCTGAACCTTACGCCAACGGAGATATCCGCATTGAATGCAACAGAACATGAAAGTTTATACAGACATCATCATGTTAAGAATAATCCTGCATGCAAGGAATACCTGAAAAAGCTGATTTTAGAACTTTCAAAAAACGTGCAAACCACGGTACACTTTCTTAAGGCAGGTAAGTTGCCTTTAAATGGCGCACACATCAGAAAAAAGGTATACGGATTGCTTTCATATTATAAACTGGAAGAAATTTATGGTTACCAGCTCAAAATAGTGCTTGAGAGTACAGATTATTCCCAACAGACAAGAAGGAATTATTTAAGTGCGTTTACGTATTTTTTAAGGTATTTTAACTTTAAGCATCCTACAATTATAGAAGACAGGCTAATAAAAGAGTTTCTTTTATTGTGCAGTCAGAAGAGTGAGGCATATCAGAACAATATGATCAGTGCTATCAGGTTTTTTTACAAAGCTGTTTATAGCCGGGATATTTCAGGGCATTTTCTTGTCAGACCGCGAACGGGGAAACATCTTCCCGATATTTTTGATAAGGAAGAGCTTATAGCCCTGTATCGTTGTTTGGAGAATATAAAACACAGATTGCTGATTATGTTAACATATTCAGCAGGGTTGAGAAGGAGTGAGGTCCAGAATATAAAGATAAGGGATATAAATGTCAGATCGAATGTATTTTTTATACGTTCGGCAAAGGGTAAAAAAGACCGGGTAACAATACTTCCTGTCGGATTAAAGGAAATGATAACTGAATATCTAAGGGAATACAAACCAAAAGTATATTTATTTGAAGGAGACAGCCCAGGTAAAAAATACAGTTTTACGAGTATGAACAATATTTTAAAAGCGGCTGCTAATAAGGCGGGAATACATCGGAGGGTCCACCTTCACATGTTAAGGCATTCATTTGCCACTCATTCGCTGGAACATGGGATGGACATAAGGTATGTTCAGGAATTACTGGGGCATGTTGATTTAAAGACGACACAGCGGTACACACACATTACGAGTATAGCCCTGCACAAGTTAAAAAGTCCGTTTGATTATTTGGAAATAGAAAAAAATGATTTTAAATTTGATTAAAGTTAAATGCAATATGGAAATAACCATATATATACAATTTATATATATTTTAATCAAATTGACTGTTTGCAAACAATAAACAAGCATGTTATAATAGTAATATATACAATAGCCTATATTGACTTGTTTCTGTGCCATTCCGCTAAAGCGGACTTTTATCCCTTCGTGCTACGCACTCC
>CAZOLY010000259.1:0-1879 GCA_964580815.1 uncultured Bacteroidales bacterium | reverse complement strand
ACTCGGTAACTACTTTTTTTTCGGGTTTGCCTTTTGAGACAAAGTATAAATCCCTTGCCGGGGGGGAAGGGTATTTTCCTGTCTTAATGGCATTCATAATACTGTCAAGGCTGTCATAAAAGTTCTCATCATCATCGATTATGCCGTTTTCATTAAAGTCTACAGGGATAACCTCAAGTCCCTCATATTTTTTCCTTGACTTGATATCGTAGATATATATTACGTTATTGTATCCCAGTCCGTTAACATCATTTTTTACTGCATCAGCTATGCCGGGATCTCCGAATACGCCGACTCCTTTAAGTTCTTCCTGGTTTTTTCCAAGGTACTGTCCCCACATAGCGGCGGCACCGCAGGCATCCGAACGGGTATAAACATTGATTCTTGTTTTGGCGGGTTTATCATACAGTTGTTCCCACGAGGTTATTTCACCGGTAATAAATAGCTGTATGAATTTTTCCCTGGGTACTCCTTTTGTTTTCAGCTCTTTAATAAAAGGATTATTAGCGTGTATTGTAGGTAAGACAGCATCTTTGGTAAGGGCGATCCACCATGCACCTTTTTCCTTTTCCTCCGCACTAACTTCGCGTGAGAACATCCCCAGGTCAACCATCCTGGAAAGGGCATCGGCCATACCTTTTCCTGCGCCCCCGGCGGAAATGTCAATTTTTACGGCGGGATGGATCTTCTGAAATTCCTCTGCCCATATTACAGTTATGGGATACAAGGCAAAAGCCCCCGATATACTTATTCCGCCTTTTAATGCAGTTTCATCACTTTGTGATTCAGTCCTTTTTTGCCTGCTACTGCAGCCTGACGTAATTATTAACTGCAGGGTAACTATACTGATCAGTAAATATTTTAATGCTTTTTTCATTGTACCGGATTAATTATTAATACTGTTAACATAATTTTAGGTCATCTGAACAGGGGTAATGATACCATTCCTATATAAAGTTATATTAGCAGTACTTATCATAAAAGGTAAGTATATACCAATTCGATACCGGAGATTATTATTAATTAAGGGGACTATAAGGCAGTAAAAAAGAGAATAACAATCCGGTAATTAATTACTGGTAGTTAGAGATTGAGTTGCAGTCCGGCCGTCAGTCCGTAACTGTTTTTATTATAACTATAATCCTTCCCGCCGGGAATCCATTTTGCATCAATGGTAATTCCGTAGATATAGACTCCGGCTCCGAGCGTATTGTAATTTCTGTTACCTTTTGACCAGTGCTCGCAATACCTGCCGCACCGCAGTGCCAGCTTTAAGTTCTCGTTATATTTAAGGCATATTTCTGCTCCTGCTTTATGCAGTACTTCGTGCCACTCTTCCTCAAAGCCGCCGGGCGCATCGTAGAAGGACTGTACCCAGCTTAGGGGGACAGATGAAGGGGGCTCTTTGCCTGACATAATTACCTTACTTCCGTCAGCATTGACACTATCGGTATAATATTCGGGAGGTGTGGGTACCAGCAGCTTCTCTGCCTGGTAGGCAAAGTTGGTTACTATGCTGGTTTTTTCATTAATATCCGTGACAAATCCCGCCATTATGCCAATAGCCAGGTTTGCAGGCAAAAAATATTTGTCGCCACCGCCGGTATATGAAACCCGGGGGCCCAGGTTTTCGAGTGCTGCACCAAGATCATAATTCAGTGACAGCCTATCTGATATGCTTATCTGCTTTTCATAATCTATTCCCAGGTCCACTGCAAACGTTTTAGCCGACCTGTATTCTTCACCGCCATTGCCGGAACCACCAGTCAGGTCACTGTATATATATTTTACTGTTGATCCTGCTGACAAATTATTATTAAATTTCTGCGCATATATAAGATTTATAGAATATTCATTTGGCTGGAAACTCTCTAAAACG
>CAZOLY010000258.1:0-2199 GCA_964580815.1 uncultured Bacteroidales bacterium | reverse complement strand
TCACACGAAATACGTACTCCCCTGAACGGTATAATTGGTTTTGGCAGTTTGCTTAAAAGGGATAACCTGCCGAATGAGAAAAGAAAAAGATACCTCGATATTATAGACAGCAATGGAGAACAGCTGCTCAAACTTATCGACGACATTCTCGATATATCGCTGATAGAATCGAACCAGTTAAAAATAAATATAACAGAATTCGATATAAATAAAATTATGGACGAAACATACGAGTATTTCCAGTTATATAAGAAACACATCCAGAAAGATTACTTAAATCTGAATATTGTAAAACCCGGCAAAAAAAACTATTTTAAAATTGAAAGTGATCCCGATCGCCTGAAGCAAATACTGAATAATCTGCTAAATAATGCATTTAAATTCACAGAAAAAGGATTTGTAAATTTCGGGCATGTAATAAAAAATTCAAACCTGGAATTTTTTGTTGAAGATAGCGGCCCGGGCATAAATGAAGATAAAAAATCGATATTATTTGAAAGATTCGCACAGGGTGAAGAAACTCTTAAAAGAAGCCATGGCGGAGCTGGACTGGGATTATCAATTTCCAGGGGTATAATTGAACTGCTGGGCGGCCTGATTTGGTACGATGAGCAATATAAGCCAGGGGCAAGATTCTGCTTTACCTTACCGGTTAAAAGAGACTCCTGATAGAAAATTGTTATGGAATCTATCCCTCATGAGCAAAAATAGGGACAGCGCCCTATTTAAAAGGTATAAACGACATTTTATATTTTGCATTATTTTTTACCTTTTCTTCCGAAAAGTAATCCTCATGGTACTTACCACTCATGTATAATCCGGTCTGGTCACAATAATGGCTGCTGGAAGGTATGCCTGAATTGCCGGTCGGTATGACTGTTATTGAACTATCCCAGTTATCAAGTGTATAAATATGCCTGTGTGAAGCTCCATGGTTAACTTCACCCGGTTTCCCAGGAGGATAGCTGAAAGGCCAGACAGTATGAAAACTTCCTCCTGCCCGGAACGGACCCCTGTTAAGCTTAAATATTTTATCCAGTATTTTAACTTTCGATAAAGGATGCTCTAAAGTAAGCTGGTGCATATTACCCCATTTCCATACATCAATCTTATCTCCGTATTTTTGCTGCAGATAACTGACTGCCTCTTTATAGCTCTTTACAATAATGTCGTTTAAAGACTCGGTATAGCCTTCAGTTTGTACATCATCGATCCACGTTGAGCTTCCTGTTTCCATGATTTTATCAATTTTTATCCTCGTAATTTTGACCGCCTGCAAAAGCCTGCCATATAATTCATCCCCAAGCTCATCGGAAAAGATATTTTTAGATAATTGCTCATAGTATGTTTCAAAGATCGAAGCGGCAATACTTTCCTTATCATATACGCAGTCCCATTTTTCAAGCAGTTCATATCCATCCTTTTCCAGCTCTGTTTGCAGCTCATCAATTTTTAATGAGGCAAGCAGCAGTGGCAGATATTTTTCAGCAAGTCCTGATTTCTGGTCAAGCTGCAGCTTTTTAAAGTCTTCTGCAGATAAATTATCTTTCCCTGAAAGCACTTCTGTTATTCTGTCAAAACGATAGGGCAATGCATACCATGTTCCTATATGATATTTATAATTCTCACCTACTGTCTTGTTATTTGCTGAAGCGACAAATCCGATAACCGGATTAATGCTGCAGGGCAGTTCTTCAAAAGGCACCATGCCTTGCCAGTCATATTCATCTGTCCATCCCGGCAAGATTCTATATATTTCCGTCCTCTTTCTTACAGGAATACCTGCAGCACAATACATGCAAATATTTCCATCAATATCGGCATATACAATATTCTGGCTGGTAGATCTGAAGGTGTGGAGTGCATCTCTGAATTCGTCCCTGTCCGATGCACGATTCAACAGGTAGACGGTTTTTAATTCATTGCTGGGTTCATCGCCTACCCAGTGCATCGAAATAACCCTGTCATTTATTCCTTTAAATTCCGAAACAACACACCCGTGACGTGTAAACCAATTTTCTCTTTCATATTCATTACCTTCCCTGGTCTTTATTGTTTGCTTTACAGTGTCAATATTTTTCCATTCGCCGTTGAACAGGTATTTACCCGGATCGTCGGGATTTATGATCTCCAGGTAAAAATCCAGGTTGTCAACCATAACATTTGTCATTCCCCATGCAATATTTTCATTATGGCCGC
>CAZOLY010000257.1:0-2355 GCA_964580815.1 uncultured Bacteroidales bacterium | reverse complement strand
GGGCTAAATCCTTAATTGCTTTTTCCTTATTTAATAACTCATTCTTTAATTGTATTTCACGGTTCATTTTAACCATTTCATTAAGAGTATCTTTTGTATTTACCAACTGCATCTCTTTTGAAAATGCATTAGCTTCTGCTTCCTTTGTTCTTGTTTCCAGTGTTTCCAGCTCTTTCTTCTGAAGATGCTTCTGTAATGATACATAGAGGTCAAAGTATTCCTGTGATTTATTGCTGTTTCCCAGCTTTTCGTAATTTTTATAATATAATTCGTAGCAGTTTTTAATGATCTGGAAATCATTTATCTCCTTGCCCAGGTCAAGTGCCTCATCAAGTCCGGCATTCGATTTATTGTACTCTTTCAATTCATACAAAGCCTGGGAAATATTTACTATTTCAGTGGCAATATCCCATTTCTTATTTTGTTTTCTTGATAATTCCAGACTTTTATAAAAATAGCTTATTGCACTGTGGTAATCTCCATATTCCGAATATATAAAGCCTATATTATTATATATGGTCTTTATGGCATTATTGTTACCCAGCTCCTGGTTCAAAGAAAGGGATCTTTTAAAATAATCAATTGATTTTATGCCCATCCCGTTTTGCCAGTATAAATAGGCTATCCTGTTAAGATAATTCGCAGTTTCTATTTTATTTTTCTCTTTCTCATACTTTTCAACCTGGGACAAATAATCATTTATCAGTGTCTGGATATCGGAGGTGAGACCAGAACTTTGAGCTGCAGATAAAAAGACATAAAAGAAACTGAGAAAAATAATAGTAAATACTAACAAGTATCTTTTTATCTTTCTCATATTAAGTATGTTATGCTATGGGAATAATATTAAAAAAGTTACAAAAAATTTTTCACTTTTTTTGTTGACATATATCACCATGAAGCGGTGATTTAAATCACCGGAATCAAATAAATAGCTTATAACCCTGACATGGGAAACAATTCAGCCGGAAAGTTTTGACATAAAGAAATTCTTCTCTTCATTAAAATTCAGTGACGCATACTTCTCCTGGAGTGTTTCAATATACTGAAGCTGGGTTTTTAAAAATGCCTGGTAAGATCCTGAATTGATACTAAAAGGCCTGTGGCTTATTGCTTTCTTAAGCTTTACTATTTCGCTTATTATTGCCCTTGACTTATCTTCAACATAGGTTGAAACAAACTTATTCCAGATATACTCAATGGCAACTTCTGATAAATGGAGCATATCACTTGCATAAAATCTGTAATCCCTTAGTTCATCCATTAATATTTCATAAGCAGGGAAATAGTCAATTTCGGGAATTGCTTTTCTAAGCTCATAAGTTGCCAGCAACAGCGTAGATTTGCTTACCTGGTTCATTTCGGCTCCATCTTTCCAGTGACGGATAGGACTAACAGTAAAAATAATTTTTATTTCCGGATTAAATTCTTTTAATCTCTTGTAAATCCCGGTATACTCATCTACAATATCATGCAACTGCATCAAATACCTCTCAAACTCACTGGCAGGCAGCTTATGGCAATTGGCCACTATTTTGCCTGTTTTTGTGAATCTGTAGACCCATGCCGTACCAAAAGTTATAAACAGGTAAGAAGATTTTTGTAAAAAGGCCGAAGCTATTTTTATTCTTTCATTTATATGCTTCAGGCACTCCTTTTTATCGGGATTTGAAAATGCACTGTAATGATCAAAACTCAGCCACTGATCATTATAAAAATACAGATCAGAGTCAGACATTAATTTTTTTTGTATAAGTATTTCAAGGCAGGTTTTTATTGATGCCGGATTGTAAAGCACCCCAAAAGGATTATGTTCAACGGGTAACTTGTATTCTTTTAATCTTAATCCGACATTGTCTGCAAAGCAGGAACCCAGAAATACTGAACCGGTATTATAGGATAACCGGAACTTTGACTCGGGTATATCAACCCTGGTTCTGAACTGACTCATCATTTAACGGTTTATAAACGCCAGGGCTTACTGTCGAGCCACTCCACTATGTACCTGAAGACTTCATCTGAACCTTCGTCAACAAGAATGTCATGAAAATAATCATTCCATTCTTTAAAAACAGTTTTTTTACTGGCATTCAGTACAAAATTTTTGCTTGCTTTGTACGATGCTATTTTATCACCGGTGCCATGCATCACAAGAACAGGCATATTTATTTTATAAATACTTCTCGATGAACGCTGTCCGGCAAACATTATCTCATAGAATAATCTGATAGACATTTTGCTGTGTATGAAAGGATCACTCCTGTATTTCATTATCGCTTCCTCTCCTCTTCTTCTGTCCCCGGCAGTAAATCCGGTTTCCAACATAAAACCAGGATGGATATGCCTGAGAATATT
>CAZOLY010000256.1:0-2360 GCA_964580815.1 uncultured Bacteroidales bacterium | reverse complement strand
ATTCCACAATGTATAAGTGTAAAAATCCCTAAAGTTATGATATGAAGAAATATACCTAATCCAACACTAAATGGTTCCATGAAAGAATGTTTTTTGCAATCTTCTATTAAAGCTTCACTTAATGATTCTATATTGAAGTTCGTGTCGTAGATAAATGGATCGTGTAAAGGAAGGCTATCATTTGAACCTCCCGAGTATTGACCGCTTCCTCTATAAACCTGACTCTGTGAAGGTGGAGGAGGTGGTGGCAGGTTCATACTCTCACTTAATTCAGGCACCAATTGTGCCTCGGTCCAGTTGTCCATTCCCTCGCACCACACTTTTGTCTTTTTATTTAGGCCTTTCGTTTTTAGTTGTTCGATAGTAAAAGGCCCTATCTGTTGGTTTTTTTCATCAATAAGATAATATTCCATAATTTTATTATTAAAAGTTAAACAAATAACTATTCTTTTTAATATGATTCTTTGAGGATGGGTGTATGATGTTGTTCTGTTCTACTTATATAGTTGAATCCTAATCAATCCGTCACAATATAAATAATTATAATGAATAATCAAACAGAACCAGGCAATATTAGGTATGCAATATGTTGCAGGCATAATAGCGCTGCTTTATTAAGTGTTGATAATTATTCCAATTAAATTTAACTTTATTCAACCATAAATGCAAATAGAATGCCGGCCTGTCACGCCGGAGGTCACGGGTTCAAGTCCTGTCTTAACCGCTGGAAATAATAAACCTCCTGCAGGATAAATACCTGATGGAGGTTTTTATTTATTTAAGTTGTTCTTCTCTATTGCAAACCCAATTATTATTTCAAATCTGGTCAATTATTTGCAATACAATATGATTAATAAAATGTGGATTATATTTAAGATCAGCTTCGCCCGTACGGATTATTATTATATTTTTTTTCGGATAAATATAAATTAATTGCCCATAAAGACCTCTGGAATAATAGCTATCATATTGCTTGGGCCCTAAACTGAAATTATATTGAAAGTTCCAACTACTGCCATCAGTTGTGTCTCTTTTAGTGGCTTCATAAATAAAACTATGTGACAGAATTTGCTTATTATCCCAAACACCATTATTTAAGTATAACCTGCCTAATTTTGCTAAATCAATAGCTGAGCAATTCAGGCAAGCGAAACCTTTTTCAATTGAATTTTTTCTTTTATTATCTAAACTCCATGTTGCTTCGTTTTGCATTCCAATTTTTTGCCAGATCTTGTCCTGTAAATATGAAGATAATGTGGTACCAGTCGCTTTTTCTAATATCAAAGCCAGTAATTGGACGTTTACACTACTATAATGAGTTTCTATACCAGGGCTTTCATATAGCTTCGCCTTAAGGACCAATTTTCGCAAATTATGACCATAATAATACCTGGCATCATCAGAAAAGGGATTAAACCTGGAGTATGAAAATTTTATTCCTGAAGTGTGAGTTAATAAGTGCCGTATAGTGATTTTACTAAAGCCTTCTATTTCCAAAAGTTCAGGTATGTATTCAGTAATTGCTTCGTCAACATTCCCAATCAATCCTTCATCAATCGCAATTCCCACTAATGTTGTAATAAATATTTTTGTAACTGAAAATGTATTAAAAATTGAGTTCTCCTGATATTTTTTACTGTATTTTTCGTATATAATGGTGTCATTTCTGATTATAATAAAGGCTGCTGTCTTTGATCCTTCTATATAATCATCAAGGGTTACAACATTAGGCAATAAAGTATGGTTGTTTGTAAAAATTACTTTTCCTAAGTTGTTAAGATTATCAGCTTTTGAGAAATAGAAAATAGAATCAGGAGAGTTTTTAATAATCCGATAAGGAAATATTTTATAATCTGATAAATCAGGAATATTATAGATCACTGCGCACGATGAAACTAATGCTGCAATAGCTAATATTATTGTAATATGTTTTAATTGATTATGCATAAAACCATCATGTAAACCCCATAAAAGTAACTCTCTTTAACTATATTTGCAAATAGAGCATAGGATTACTGATTTTACTTTTATTTATATGTCAGAATTTATATAACCCAGGTGAAAACAAAAAGGAAAAAATATCGGTATCCTGACTTTTTTGGTTAGGAGCATATCTTGTGAAAATATTCATTATTTGCACTATCGTCTGAATAAATTTGCCATAAAATATCAACCAGGTTAAAAAATGTAAATAATAGGGAGTTGTTATTTAAGTTATGGAGAATTATTTTTTTTATTCGTTATATTTGATTATATCATTATGATATTATGAGTGCACGAGGTAAACTTAACAGGAATTTTAAATCCTTATATCCTAAATACGATCTTTTATTCTCTTCCAGCTCAACGCTGCAACTGGG
>CAZOLY010000255.1:0-2429 GCA_964580815.1 uncultured Bacteroidales bacterium | reverse complement strand
TGCCTCCAGCTCTCAGATGAGTATGCAATAATGACAAACCATAACAATAATAAAAAGGCAGTACAATTTCAATTATATCATCACTTTTCAGTTTAAGGTATTCGGTAATAGAATCAGTGTTAGCAATCAGATTTTTATGACTTATCATCACACCTTTTGGTTCACCGGTTGATCCTGAAGTGAATATTATTTCAGCAAGTCTGGTTTTATCAAATACTTCTTCGAATATTTCCTGTTCAGAAGGCCTTTCTGCAGAACAAAAAATACCGGCAGCATCTTTTTCATCAATTAATGAAAAATTCTCTAAATTAAATTTATTCTTAAGATATGATGCAATAAATATGTATTTTGACTGGCAAACGTTAATTATGTAATTCAGATTATTTATTTCTATCTCGGGACTTACAGGGACACAAACATTTCCTGATTTAATTATGGCTAAATATGCAGTAATAAAAAAAACAGAATTGTGTGATATTAATAATATATTATTTCCCTGGCCAAAGGTGTTCTTTAAGTATATTGCCAGGATTATACTGTTTTTATATAGTTTTTTATAAGATATCTGTTCCCTGGGTCCCAGAACAAAATCTTTTTCCTGTTCTTTTGAATCTTCTAAAAAATAGTCAAAGACATTCATTAGAATGACAATATAATATTAATTACACTAGTAATCTTTAATAGGCGGCATCCTGAGATAATCCGTGGTTTTTATTTTTCTTGCGAAATTCATGTAAATATTTTTAACATCCTCGGAAGATTTTCCGACAACCGGACTTACTTCTCCGGGAGTATAATTATTTTCAAAAGCATACCACAATAAGTCCATTAATTCGAAAGGAAGCTGATAAAAAAATTCTTCCTGGGTCTGTTCAGCAGTATAGGTGTCAGTAGTTGGTGTACGGGCAATAATTTCTTTCGGGATTTCAAGGTATCTGGCCAGCTGGTATACCTGGGTTTTATATAGATGACCTACAGGCATAACATCAGCTCCTCCATCGCCATATTTAACAAAGAAGCCCTGATCAACCTCGTGCTTGTTAGGTGTTCCTATTACGGCATAATGCAATCTCTCGGCATGATAATAAAGCATCGCCATACGGCTTCTTTGTTTAAAATTTGAAGCCGCCATTATTTGTCTGAATTCTTTTGCCGGAAGCCTTATTGATTTTTCTTCACCATGGGTTCCAATAATAGTGATATAGAAAACTGGAGGTAAATTTGTGCAGAGACCCGATTCTTTTATGCCTATTTTCATTTTATGAATTTCCGGATTAAACTCAGTGAATACTCTTTTTGTAGCTTCATCCCTTCTGTGATAACACTTAAATCCGTCAAGAGCAGTCGTCATATCTTCAACAATAGTTTCAACTCCAAATTTATCTGCAAGTTTTGTAGCCAGTTTCTCACTTTCTTTGCTGGAGTCTTTTTCGGGCATAAGTATGCCAGCTACTTTATCGGAACCTAAAGCTCTGGCAGCCAATGCCAATGTTAATGAAGAATCGATACCGCCGCTTATGCCTATTACTCCGCCTGACCTGTGTAATCTGTCAAAAACATCATCTTTGAGTTTATTTATAATATTATTAATAGTTTTTTCCGGTTCCTTGAGCTTAATAATGTCTCTGGAAAAGGGTTCTTTATTTTTAGTTTTCATTTTTATATAATAAGCTTAAAAGTTAGGTTGATTTTGAGGAATAGGTTCCTGTACTATTTTACAATTTTTTAAATTTTCCTTATAATCAGATTTAATCTTTCTATTTATAAATAATTCAACAAGTAGTTGGGTGGATAATATACCTGCAATAGCCATATTATCTATTTCAGAAAACTTAGCCCCTGTTTTTCGTTTAAGCAACAGTTTGTTAATGGCTTTATCGTTAAAAATCCGGTTTGATCTAACAGAATCTTCAGATAACAGCTCTTCAACATATTCCGGAGAGTTTTCAATAAAAAAACTGTTTGAAACAGGAGCCCTGTATGCTTGCTTGGATCTTTTTAATATGCTATCCGGCAGTTTTCCCTCCATTAACTTTTTGAGTAAATATTTTTCATTTAAACCATTAAGTTTATATTCTGCGGGTAATTTGGAACAAAACTCAATTATCCTGTGGTCGAGAAAAGGATAACGTCCTTCAACAGAATTTGCCATGGCCATCCTGTCTCCCTGGGATGATAACAAATATCCTGACATGAAAATATTTGTTTCAAGCCATTGTGCCTTTGATAATAAATTCCAGTTATGAAGAGTGCCGGAGATATTATCAAGCAATTCACGGACCGGATCATAGCTAGAAAGTTCTGATTGTATGTCTTGTGACAAATAAGAGTGTATACGGGATGTATTATTCCAGCGCAATAAGTGCGAATATACCGGTGAATTTGTTTCCAGAAGTTTATATCCAAAGAAAAATTTTAATGCATTTCTA
>CAZOLY010000254.1:0-2484 GCA_964580815.1 uncultured Bacteroidales bacterium | reverse complement strand
CTTCGTTCAGATTATTAATTCCTATGCCGAGATGGCAGTTTAGCAATTTGTCCGTGTTCTCATATTGCAATACTGCCACATCGTGTGAAGCACCTTTATTATTCCAGTTAGATTCAGATAATAACCGCTGGTCATCATAATTTAGCCTTTGTCTTCCGAATTTAACTGCGAGTTTATCAGAAAAATAGTATTTTACCCATGCTTCAAATAAGTCTACTGAGCCGTTATCATTTTTTGGTGCCGTCTCTCCCCATACCCTTGAATCCTGCAAAGTAATATTTACAAGGAACCTGGGATCGGAATAATCAAATATCAGGCGTGTTCTCTGGTTAACGAAGAGGGCGGGTTTTTTTGACGAATCGGGGAGGCTACCCTGCCCATCCCTGAATTCAGTCCTGTTTCTGATGTTGGCGGACAGTGACAGCTGAGCATGTAAACCAAATGCTATGCCTGACAAGAGGCAGGTAACTGCAAGTTTTATTTGCAGTGAAGATATAAAAGTGTCAGTATAATCTTTGTTTCCGGACATTATTATATTAGGCTTTCTGTTAATAAAATACACCCTGCAAATAAGATCTTGTTTTTTCTTCCTTAGGGTTATTAAAAAGTTTTTTTGCCGGTCCCTGTTCGATTACTTCTCCCAGGTACATGAATACAACATAGTCGGCCATTCTTACAGCCTGTCTAAGTATATGGGTTACAATCACAATAGTATAGCTTTGTTTGAGCTCTATGAATTTCTTTTCAATTGCCTGGCTTGACATGGGGTCCAGGGCTGATGTAGGTTCGTCGGCCAGGATAATGTCGGGATCCACTGCCAGTCCACGTGCCAGGCACAATCTTTGCTGCTGGCCTATTGACAGGCATGAGGCAGGTTCTTTGAGCCTGTCACTAACTTCATCCCACAGGCTTGCCTGTTTGAGGTAATGTTCAATTCGTCTGTCGAGGAGTTTCTTTTTGCGCCTCTCACTTATTTTCAGTCCGAATGCAATATTTTTATATATGCTCATCGGCAGGGGATAGGGCCTCTGGGACAGCAGTCCCATTCTTTTCCTTATCCTTGTTATATCATTCCTGGAATGAAGGATTTCTTCATCATCGATAAATATCTTTCCGGTAACGTGCATCTCGGGATAAAGGTCTGTTAATCGATTAAGGCATTTCATCAGTGTCGTTTTGCCACACCCCGAGGGGCCTAATATTACTGTTATTTTATTTTTTGGGATCGTGATATTTATATTTTTCAGGATAGGCATCCTGCCTATGTGCATATTCAGATTTTCGACTTTTATCTTATAGGGTTCGTTCATTGCTTAAAATTTTATACTTGCTTTTTTAAATGTCCCTGATATTATTCTTGATAATATACTTATCAGCAATACAATGATCGTTAATATCACTGCAGCTGCATAGGCCCTGTTTTTAACTTCCGGTATCGGGGATGATAACTGGAAGAATACGGAGAGCGGCAGTGTAGCTGTCTGTTGCGATAATGACGTGGGTATGCGGTCTGTAAAACCCGTAGTAAACAATACTGAGGCTGCATCTCCTATGGCCCTGCCGAATGACAGCAATATTCCAGTTATTATGAATGGAAAACATTGCCTGACAAAGACCCTGAATGCAATTTCAGATTTTGTTGCACCGAGTGACAGTGACGATTCTGTCAGTCCGGGCGGTACTGTTTTAAATCCTTCATCCATGGCCCTTATCATTATAGGGATTATTAGCAGTGCAACAACGATAATACCTGCCAGCAGTGAAGCTTTCATTCCCAGCATAATCATGACAGAAAATCCGAATGCCCCGTATACTATGGAAGGTATTCCCCAGAGAAGATCAAGAAGAAACCTTATAGCATTTACTGTTTTCTTTCTGCTTATAAGGTGGACATTCATGAAAAGTGCCACCGGCAGGCTTATGGCCAGCGCAAGGATTGTCGCGCCTGCTGACAGGTACAATGATCCGATGATAGCATTCAGGATGCCTCCTTCCCTGCCAAAGTAAAAGCCACCTTTAGGAGTTTGTGATATCATTTCAAATGACAGTGAGGGAATGCCTTTATTAAGAATGCTGAAAACAATAAGGCATAAGGCAAATATTATTATGCAGGTTGAAAGGAACATGAAGCTTCTGAAAAATCCTTCCTCAATGGTTCTTACAAGTTTTTTGATCATGGCTATATTCTTTTCTCAAACCTTACAATTAATAATCGCGATGCCAGGTTAAACAGCAGCACTATCACGAATAATACCAGTGCGGCACACATAAGGGCGGAGTCGTACATAGGTATAGACAGCATCTCCCCATAATTATTGGCAATAAGTGCCGGCAGAGGATAGCCCGGTTGAAGCACTCCATGCGGTATCCCGACCACATTCCCTACAACCATTAATACAGCGATTGTTTCGCCAAAGGCCCTGGATAATCCGAGTCCCATTGCCGAAATAATTCCGGGGAAGGCTTTTTTAATAAGGACAAACT
>CAZOLY010000253.1:0-2499 GCA_964580815.1 uncultured Bacteroidales bacterium | reverse complement strand
ATTCCGCATAGCCGATATTGTAGTGGCAGATGGCATATTCATTGAGCTCCACCGCTCCGTCTGACTGCAAGAAATTCTGATACTGGCTGAGCGCCTCGTCATAGTCCTTCATCCGGTAATAAGATTCCCCTTTCCAATAATAACAAAGGGCTTTCAGAGAAGGGTCATATTGACCGTAAGCCAGAGAAGCATCAAATTTATTGATGGCGTCCAGGAAAGAAAGATCCTTGAAGAGTTCCAGTCCCCTGAAAAACGCCACCCGCTGGTATGACTTTTCTATCTGAGGGGTTTTCCGCTTGACTTTTTCCAGGGCATCCAGGGCAGCCTTGTAATTTTTTGTACTCATGAAGGCGAGTACAAGGTAATTGTAGGCCTCATCCGTGCGGTTTGACGCCGGATAAAGCGAGATGTACCGGCTCAGTCCCCTGATGGCCTCGTTAAACGGGGATATGGAAAGTTCATAGGTCAAAACGGCATAGTTGAACAGGGCATCTTCTTGGATATCCTTATTGTATTCCATCCGGGATGCCGCATCAAATGCCAGTCGTGCCTGTTGTTTGTCACCAAGCTTCACGTAGCAGTCCCCCAAATGATACATCGCACTCTGGCTGAGCTCATTATCCCTGACTGGAATGCTTTTGAAGGTTTCCATGGCCTTCTGGTAATCACCGATCATATAATAGGCATAAGCCATCTGGTATTTATCTTCGGGCTGTGTTAGGCTAACCCTTTCATTGTACAGCTGGAGATAATAGACTGCCTCTTCGAACACATCCTTATTGAAATAAGCTTCTCCAATGATCCTGGCCATTTCAGCATATCTCTTCTCTGTAACAGAATCCAGCAGCATCGGGGCATAAGCGATGATCTCCTCCCACTTTTTCTGGAGGTAATAGATCTGGGTCACATAATAGGGGACTATTGGTGAAAATGTATCATCATCAGAAAGCCGTAAAAATCCGTCGAGAGCGGTCTGGTAGTTGCCCTGGCTGTAATTTATATGTGAATAATAATATATCGCAGGCGGTGTATATTTGGTATTTTTATCTTTTATTTCATTAAATGCTAACCTTGCATTTTCCAAATCATCATTTTTAAAATAACTATAGCCGATTTTAAAATAGCACTCTGCCTGTTCTATATCTTTTAGCAGGTTTTTATCAATTTTCTTATAATATAAAATTGCATTATTATACTCCTGTATATCATAGAAATAACCTGCTAAATTGAAATATGCCCTGTTAACCAGCGGATTTTCAGGATTATCTTTTATGAATGAAAGTGTTAAATATTCAGCATCTTTATTAAACAACCTTACCGCGCACAATGCATTATAGTACTGGGCATCTGATTTAAGAACCGAATTCTGATTGCTATAGTAATTATACGCTTTCCGGAAAAATATCTGTGCAGTGCCATAATTCTCCTTCCCAAACAATTCCAAACCCTTTTTATAGTAGCTGTCTGTATGACTGTGAAAGGACGATTGCTGCGAACAGATTAGGGTATTAAATATAAAACTGAATAAAAATATCTCTGCAATTACCTTAACATTAACATTCATTATACAAAAATTTGTTGGTTGCATAAAATTACAGATTAAAAACGATCAATAGCGGCAGAATATTTTCTTTTTAATTAACATAAAGGTGTTAATTATACAGTTTAATATTAATGCATGCGGAAAATACGCCCATATAATAGCTATTTACTATGCGGGCATCAAATATTTCAAATGAAGTAATATAAGACTTATAATTTACTTCTTCTAAAATGTTATATTTGTTCCTGGAAAACTGTATTTAAACCTGACAGAACAGAAATGGAAAATAACAATATAGTAAGTTTCCATAAAGCTTCAATTTTTCATGATGATCACCTGGTCTTATCAAATGTGACTTTTAAGGTAAGCAAGGGAGAATTTGTCTATATCATTGGCAGGGTAGGCAGCGGAAAGACCAGCCTGATAAAAACCATAAATGCCGAATTGCCATTAAAAGTTGGTACAGCAAATGTTGTAAGTTACCAGTTAGATATGATAAAAAGAAAACAGATCCCGTTATTAAGAAGAAAGCTTGGCATTGTTTTTCAGGATTTTCAATTGCTGATTGACAGGAACGTCTATGATAACCTCCAATTTGTTCTTAAGGCTACAGGATGGAAAAACAAGAAAGATACAGAGGAAAGAATAAATGAGGTGCTCAACAAAGTAGGACTTGATTATAAAGGATATAAAAAGCCGCACCAGCTTTCAGGAGGCGAACAGCAGCGTGTTGTTATTGCCCGTGCCCTGCTCAATAATCCTGAATTAATACTTGCTGATGAACCAACAGGTAACCTTGACCCTGAAACTTCCGAAGGAATTATAAGGATACTCAGGGAAATTAGCAGCAACGGAAGGGCCGTTATTATGGCTACTCATAATTATACCCTGCTTAAAAAGTTTGACGCCCGCACACTGAAATGTGAAAATGGTAAACTTATGGAAGTGGACAAAAC
>CAZOLY010000252.1:0-2503 GCA_964580815.1 uncultured Bacteroidales bacterium | reverse complement strand
GTTGAAATTGAATCCAAAGTATATTCTGAATATGAAGAACAATTTCCTGTACTGGTATGGTTAGCCCTTGGACTGATAATACTGGATTTCCTAATCCTGGAAAGAAAGAATAAATGGTTGAAAAATATTAAAATATATAAGTTGAAATTATAAACAATGATGAAATTTATTTTGTATATATTGATGGCTCTTATCAGTTTTCAGGTATTTTCCCAGAGTGAAAGAAAATATATAAGACAGGGGAACAGGCAGTATCTTAAAGAAAAATACGATGACGCCGAAGTACAATATCGTAAAGCCCTGGAGAAGTCCCCTGATTCAAAAAAGGCTGATTACAACCTGGCCAATACTCTTTATAAACAGGAGAAATATGAGGCGGCAGGAACAAAATATTTAAATCTTGCAGGCAATGAAAAAGATAAAGGAGAACTTGCCAGGTACTATTATAACCTTGGTAATTCATTATTTAAGGAAAATAACTTTGAGAAAAGTATTGAAGCCTATAAAAACTCATTAAGAAACAATGCGGGTGATATGGATGCAAAGCATAATCTTCAACTTGCGATGAGCATGCTTAAAATGCAGCAGCAACAGCAACAGCAGCAACAGGAAGATAAACAACAACAGCAACAGCAACAACAGCAGCAGCAGCAGCAGGAAGATAAACAACAACAGGCACAGCAGCAACCTGCAAAGAAAGACGAGATTTCAAAGGAAGATGCCGAAAGGATTCTTGATGCCCTGGAAAGGGAAGAGGATGATGTGCAAAAGAAACTGCAGAAACAAGTTAAAAAAGTACCGGTGGATAAGAACTGGTAATTATATACTATATAATATGTTAAAATTTAAATATACTTAATGAGGCTATATATTTTAATATTGTCATTTTTGTGCGAACTGCTGAACCTGCATGCCCAGGATGTTAATTTTACTGCTTCTGCTGTGCCTGATGTACTTAGAACAGGTGAGCAGTTTCAGCTTGTTTATGAACTGAATGCCAATCCCTCGGAATTAGAGATACCGGAATTAAATGACTTCCGCCTGCTGGGCGGGCCAAGTACCAGTTCAAGCTCAAGCATTCAGATAATTAACGGAAAAACAACCAGGTCGGTGAGCTATTCATATACATATTACCTGCAGGCAATTAATGAAGGAACTTTTACAATACCACCGGCAACTGCAAGAATTAAAAAAGATACTTACCAGTCCAATGCTGTAAAAATAGAAGTTGTCAAAGGCAGTTCAGCGTCATCGCCGGCAGCAAAACCATCAGGTGAGTCTGCTGAAAAACCCGTGGGTGCCATTAATGCACCGGCAAGTGAAAATCTGTTCGTAAGATTGCACGTAGATAAAACAAGTGCTTATGTGGGAGAACAGATTATTGCATGGATAAAAGTATATTCCAAAGTGAATTTGTCACAGGTAGATCCTAATTTTAAGGGACCGGACTTTAAAGGATTTTTCCAGCAGCCTGTTGAAATACCGGCCCTGAGGTCCCTGGAAAGGGAAAATGTCAATGGTGATATATATGGTACGGGAATCCTCAGAAAAGTGGTGCTCTATCCTCAGAGAGCAGGCGAATTTGTTATCCAGCCATTTGACATCGACGTTGCCTATCAGGAGCAAATAAAGAGAAGATCAAGAAGTATATTCGATGATTTCTTTGGCCCTTCGGTGCAGAATGTGCCGGTTAAGCTGACAAGTGAAAAAGTTAAATTAAACATCAAACCTTTACCCCTGAACAGGCCTGCTTCATTTACCGGTGCAGTAGGCAGTTTTCAAATGGATGCATCAATTAATAAAACCAATATCACAACTAATGATGCTATCACTCTTAAGGTTAATATTTCAGGTAAAGGTAATGTTAAACTAATTGACGACTTGAAGATAAATTTTCCACCCTCACTTGAAACATTTGAACCTGTTGTAAAGACTATTCAGGAAAATGCATTGTCAGGGCGTCAGTCATTTGAATATACAATTATACCGCGATATGCCGGTAACTATAAAATAGCACCTGTAGAATTCACATATTTTGATCCGTCATCAAGATCATATAAAACCTTGAAAACCCGGGAATTTAATATATCAGTGGCTAAAGGCAAGGAGGATACGACCGATGTTATTATTACAGGTCTGTCAAAAGAAGATATAAAATTGCTGGGAACTGATATACTTTTTATAAAAAGCAAACCATTTGAGATATTTAAAAATAACCGTAATTTAATCGGAACTCCGGGTTTCTACGCCATATACCTGGTATCATTGTTGATATTTGTCATGATTATAGTCCTCAGAAGAGAAAGGATCAAACGCAATTCAAATTTGAGCCTTGTAAAGAACAGGCGGGCAAATAAATATGCACGAAGACGATTGAGAAAAGCACTGGGCTTAATGAAACACAATAACAACGAAGCATTTTATGAAGAAGTTTTAAAGGCAATGTGGGGTTATCTGAGTGATAAGCTCAATATTCCTGTAGCCAGTTTGTCAAAGGATACTT
>CAZOLY010000251.1:0-2532 GCA_964580815.1 uncultured Bacteroidales bacterium | reverse complement strand
AACTTGATCCAAGAGCTCCCTGAATGAGATATTTTACAGCAGATTCGACACCTGCTTTATCTCCGAAATAAGCAACCAGAGAATAAGAAGAAATACAAAGAATCTCAAAGAAAACAAAAAGGTTGAATATATCGCCGGTGAGAACTACACCTGTAGCTCCGGTGAGAAGCAGCAGATAAAGTATATGGTATTTATCCTGAGCCTTTTCTTTTATATAATCAAATGCATAGATTGAAACAAGGAGACCTACCAATGCAATAAGTAAAGAAAATAAAATCCCTACTGGTCCTGCAACAAGATTAATACCGAAGGGGGGAGAGAACCCTCCAATATTGACATGGATGGGCTGTTCCAAAACCTGAGGAAAAAGTCTTAAGGAGATGATAAGATTAGAGAGAAGAGCAATAAACGGAATAAATTTTTCGATCTTCTTCGAGATGAATCCGAATAATGGAACTACAAATGCAAGACCTAAAGGTATGACAATTAAAAGTACCGGGTTTACCATTTTTGCTCTTTTATTTTACGTAAATTAAGGGTGCCATAATGTTTATATAATTTGATAGCCAAAGCAAGCGCCAGAGCTAATACAGCCACTCCAATTACAATGGCAGTTAATACTAAGGCCTGGGGAACCGGATCAACCATATTGTCAGATTTCAGTCCGGATTTTGAAAATATAGGAGCCGTTCCCCCTGTTATATAACCGAGAGAAACAAGGAATAAGTTTATCCCGGTATCAATAATACTCAATCCAATAATTACCTTAATCAGATTC
Organism: uncultured Bacteroidales bacterium; assembly: GCA_964580815.1. Lineage (GTDB taxonomy): Bacteria > Bacteroidota > Bacteroidia > Bacteroidales > UBA10428. The sequence continues at coordinate 1,754 of CAZOLY010000251.1, read as the reverse complement.
TTTTTGATCAGCACAATGTATAATCCAATAAAAATGAGGCTGAAAGCTCCAATATAATATATGTATTCACTTAAAAAATTCATTGGCTTTTCTCTATTAAGTTATCGATAATGCCTGCCAGTTCTGAGCCCACTTTCAATCCGATTGCTATATAGATGACAGGTATAATACCTGCACTCAACAGCGTAGCGGGTTCGCCTTTGGGTAGAAAATTAAAAAGAAAATCTTTTCCTAATATCAGGCCAGCTATTCCTAATGCGACAAATGTTAATCCTCCCAGAACTTCTGTTACTGTGCTTACTTTATAGTTTATTCTTTTACCTTCACAACCAAGGTACATAAGAAGGAAAGCAGAAGCAATAATCGCCCCGCCCTGAAATCCGCCTCCGGGAGTAAGATGTCCGTGAATAAAGATGTAAGTGCCCACAAGCAGAAGAATGGGAAATAAAAACCGGCATCCGGTATAGACAATCAAACTTACTGGTTCTGCTTTTCTATCGGCTTTTCTCTTTCTATATACACTTAAAAGAGCCCCTAACCCAATGGCTGCTGTAAAAAGTACAGTAATTTCCCCTAATGTATCAAACCCGCGGTAACCAACCACAACGGAAGTTACAATGTTTGTGGCCCCTGTTTCCTTAATTCCTTTTTTAATAAAGTGTTCCCCGATTTTTGTTTTCGGTATGCCGAAGGGTATTTCCTTCAACGAAAGTGTAATGCCTCCGGCAATTATTAGTAATAATATGATACCAATAAGCTTTCTCATTCTTCAAATCTTTTTGTTCTTTTAACAGCAATAACAAATATAGCTGTGACCAAAGCTGCGCCAATCGCTGCTTCGGCCATAGCAACATCGGGTGCCTGAAGAAAATAAAACAGAATAGCCGCGATTAAACTTACTATACATGAAGCAATAATTGCGTTCATTAAATCTTTAAAAATTAATGCTGTAATCGCCGATGTAATCATTAACAGCACCAGTATGGTTACGATTATTTCCATATTTACTCCTTATACCCTTTAAATTCTTTCGTTTTATCCACTATACTTTTATCGCTTAATGAAATCCCCCTTTTTCTGGAAGCTCTTCCCAGTGCATGACTTGAAACAGGATTGGAGATAAGCACAAAGACCGCTATTATCATTGTCTTCCAGAACCATTCAGGTTGCATGATACCCACTCCTATAACTGTTAAGAAACAGCCCAGTGTAGTACATTTCGTCCCTGCCTGAATCCTGTTATAAACATCCGGCATCCTGTAAATTCCAAGGCTGCCTAACAATAGAAAGACAGCTCCAATGCCGGTTATGATCATACCTAAAAGTTTCATGGTTTATATTCCTTTTTATAAAAATCTTGCAATTGCTATTAGTCCGACAAAAGATACTATTGAATAGATCAAAGCCACGTCTAAATATACATATCTGTTAAAAACAAAACCGAGTAATACAAGCAAGGCAACAGAAACGGTAGTGGCTGTATCCATTGCTATTGCTCTGTCAGCTGCAGTAGGCCCTTTCACCATACGAATGATGCAGAGAACCATTCCGATGCTGATCCGAATGATCCTGAAGACATAAAAGCTGTCCAACAGGATATTGAACAACATTTCGGGACAGGCGGTTTCTTTTCATATGACAGCGATAGAGATGATACATCGATTCCGGAAAACATCGATTCAAACTACAGGGAAAAAATCGAACAGTATACTAACCCACTTGCTGATAAGGTAGCAAAAAAGAAGCTGCTTGAG
>CAZOLY010000250.1:0-2633 GCA_964580815.1 uncultured Bacteroidales bacterium | reverse complement strand
ATCTTGACAGGTATAACAGGAACGATGTAATAATAACCAATGCAAGGCATTTTGAGGCCCTCAGAAGCGCCCATGAGTCCATTTTAAGGGTGCAACAGGGATTCAGGGATGATCTTTCAGGAGATCTCATCGCAATGGACCTGAGGCATGTCTTACACTCACTGGGTGAAATAACCGGCGAAATCACCACCGACGAAATCCTGGGTAATATATTTAAGAATTTCTGTATTGGCAAATAGGATCCGGCTTTCCGTGGCAGTTAGCGGAACTTGTTTTACAGGTTTGGAGGTATTTAACCTTTATCAAAGCAATATAAATCATATCACAGATATAAAAAATTTGTTAAATAATTTGTAAATTGGATTAGAAAGTGAAAAAAAAAGTTTAAATTCCAAGTTGATTGTATAACTTAATTCAAATAATAAGTACTGATAGAGATTATTATTTTGCAGTCTAAAGTCAATCGCCAAAATATCACCAATCGACAAGATTGGAATTTGAGAATATACATGCCACAACTATTGTTTTATACAATATTAATTCTTAAACAAATACAACCAAAAACCTGAAATGATAAAAAAACCAGTTTTAACCCTCGCATTAGCTACAATTGCATGTATGTCTAATGCTCAAGTGCAGCAAGGCAGCTTTAAATTCGAAGGACGGATAAGAGACTATATCGTGTTTCTGCCGCAGAATTTTCAACCCGATATGCCGGTCGTATTCGTTTTACACGGTTACACTGACAATGCATATTGGCAGATGAATTATACACACATGAATAATGTTGCCGATACCACGGGATTCATAGCCGTTTATCCAAATGCAATTTCCCCCGGTTTTAATACAGGGCTTGTATATGGTAATTGGCCTCCCCTTCCAACAAATGTCGATGATGTCGGTTTTATTTCTGCATTAATTGATAAAATAGAATCTCAATATGATGTTGACCTAAATCGTGTTTATTGTTGTGGCTTTTCTAATGGCGGCATAATGACGTTAAAACTTGCCTGTCAACTGGGACACCGTTTTGCAGCCTTTGGATCTGTTTCCGGTGTATTACTGGATCCGATTGTGGCGAATTACAGTTTAGTTGGCTCTGTTCCTATGCTACTGTGTCATGGTACTGACGATGTTACGGTTCATTACAATGGGGGACCTTATCCAATGATGTGGTCAGTTGAAGAAACTCTAGATTTTTGGATACAAAATAATAATTGTGTGCTCACTCCGGATACAGTTGCCATTCCTGATACTTGTCTTTTAGATTACAGTTATGTTCAAAAAATTTGCTATACAAATTGCGCCGATAGTGTTCAGGTTGTTCTTTATAAAGTCATAAATGGCGGGCATTCTTGGCCGAGCGGTAACCAAAACATCACATGGGGATCAGAAGGAAATAAAAACAGGGATATAAATGCTAATATTGAACTATGGAATTTCTTTAAAAACTATCAAAATCCTTTAGCGAATATGGCTTTTGGAAAAGCAATGGAAGTATCTCCTTTTTATTTTCACCCCCTAAGCGATACACTTAAAGTAAGTGCCAGGTTAAGCAATCCGGAGGACCACCAGGTAAAACTCTCAGCTATTATTCAAGGTAAACAATTCACATTTGTAGATTCAGTGCAATTATTTGATGATGGCCTTCATAATGATGGCGATTCCGCTGACAATATATGGAGTAACATAAAATTGTTACCAGGATTACCAGAAGATGAATATAAAGTGGACCTTGTGACACATGACCTTACTTTTGGTATTGACCATTATTACTATCAACCGGCCCGGGTTATTAATTTTGGCCCTGTTAATATTGGAGATTATACTTTTGACGAAAGTGACACAATCCCAAATCCGGGTGATCGTTTAAAATTAAAAATAGCTCTAAGGAACAATGGTTCAATGGCAACGGCAACAAATATAAAAGCGGGATTAATTAGTCTTGATTCATTAGTCAGCGTTCCATCAACAAGTTATACTTTTGAAGATATAACCGCCGGCGAAAATTCAGCATACGTAACATATTCAATAAAAATTTCTGAAGATTGTCCGGCGAATACAGAAGTACCTATTGCAGTTAATATTTCCAATCATAACCATATATGTTGGAGCGACACTATTTCTATTATAGTTCAGGAGCCAGCAGTCAATATAAAAGATATAATTGAGCCAGTAACCAGGATTTATCCAAATCCCGCTGATAATATGCTAAATTTTGAAATAAGCAATAACGACCTACAAGGAATAGAAATTGAGATTCTTACTGTTACAGGTGCAGTTATTTATCAGAAAGAGTACAAAAACACTGATGCACTTTTTGTTGAACAGATTGATTTGTCAAGCTATATAAAGGGTATTTACCTGGTAAAAGTTAGGCAGGCTAATTCAGTTTATATTGGGAAGGTAGTTGTGAAATAGTAAGATAATTATAACAAAAGATATATTAAGTACAATATAAGTGAAATTCGGGATTGCCGAATTCTGAGAAGTAATTTTATTATAGTAAAAATATTATTCAGGTATAATATTTTACCTAATACAATATAGTGCAAATTTTGTTACTATTTTGTTACTTTGATTACCCAACCCTCCCCTATCCTATTAATAATTAAGCATTTTCAACTTAACTT
>CAZOLY010000249.1:0-2655 GCA_964580815.1 uncultured Bacteroidales bacterium | reverse complement strand
CTATATATCCGATAGAGCCTTCTGTCTGGCTTATTGTTCCTGCAACTCCCGGATTACCTTTAGCGCCGATCCCTGCAGGCCAATCGAGTGACTTCCCTGCACCTACCTTTTCTTTCCATAAGGGACTTATTTTCGACATATAGTCGCTAAATATGTTAGTTGTACCGCTGCCGTCAGAACGGTGAACAACAAGAATATCCTTATCAGGCAGTTGAAGTTCCTTATTGTTATCTTTAATTGCCGGGTCATTCCATTTTGTAATTTTTCCCATAAATATTCCTTCAAGCAAATCTTCAGTCAGTTTTAATCCGTCCACTCGGGGCAGATTATATGCAATAACAACGGCACCCAGGCAAGTCGGCATATGAACAATGTCTGCGGGCATTTCCTTTATTTTATCGTCCGAAAGATAAGCATCGGTAGCCCCGAAATCAACAACTTTATCTGCAAGGCTTCTTATACCGCCTCCTGAACCAATACCTCCGTAGGTTACAAGTATACCCGTCTTATTGGTGTACATTTCAAAAACCTGGTTATAGTATGGCATGGGAAATGTTGCGCCGGCAGCAGTGATAGTTATCTTTTTGTTACCTGTATCCGATGGCTGATTGCCTGTTTTACAGGAAATTAATATGATGACTGCACCGATAATTGCTATAATTGATGATAGTTTTTTCATTTTTTATTATTATTTAGTTGGTATAAATTCTATACAATGTTATGAGAATTATATTTCCCTCGTGTTTCAAAAATGTTACATAAATGTTACATTATCAGAAACTGATTTCAGCATTCAGGTAAATCCATGATATAAGGGAGCTTCCATCGGCAGAAGACAGCCATCCTTTATAGTTGGGAGCTAATTTTATTCCTTTTACAGGAGCATACTCCACGCCTGCCATGAACAGCTGGCCGTTTTTTGACATATTCCACGGATCGGTTTCCCCGCTGAGTTTGTTGGAAGTTAAATAATCGTATCTGCCGAATACCTGGAGTTTCTTCTTTATCTGGTATGATGCATAGGCAGAATAGCCGGTGAGGTTGTGGTCTTTTTCATACTTATTATTGTTTTCAATGTTGAATTCCACACCTGCCGATATTGCATCTTTTGAATAGCCCATAAAAGTTGCTATATGCAGGAGCGCCTCATTTTTTTTCTCATAATCGAAATAACCTCTTAATGCCAGGCCCTTGATGGGCGTAATTGTAATACCTGCTCCTGCCCTGTATGCAGAGTCGGCCTGGACGGACTTATAACCTTCGCCGTTCATAAATATTGCATCAACACTTACCATATCGTGGAGCTTGTAGGCAACACTGATACCCAGGTCGGCACTTGAGCCAAATTTATATTCGTCCTGGAAGGATTTCAGGATATAGCGGTGACCCCATATTTTTTCCTGTAATTTAAACTGTATGGTGCTGATCATCCCAAAACAGGTGGAGAAGTTGTTATCGCTGAATTCCATATATGCATTTTTCAGAAATGCAGTATGTTGCAATTTACCCGATTCGGGATCACCTACATCAAGGTTTATTTTTGCGGAAAAGTGCCGGCTAAACTCATGTTCATAACCTAAATATGCCCTTGTAATTTCGAATGCCGTTTCATTTTTGCTTTCTGATACCTGGGTGTGGGCATCTGTATAGATTTTGGCAAAAGGTGAACCTGACGGTTTAAATCCGGGTTCTTCAGCTTGTTCCTGTCCGGATGCACTGATTGCAGCTGCCAGCGTCAGCAGTGAAATAATATAAACTCTTTTCATATTGATAGATTTAGTTTTAAAATTAAAATATTCAATAATTTTTTAATTCCAGGTGCAATATTATAATTATAATATTTTAATTGTGTTGCATAAATATTACATTATAATTACAATATAGGGGCAGACGCTTTTTTCCTTGCCTCCGGAAAAAAGCGTCTGTCTCTTTTTTTACTATTTTTGTTATTAATTTCAGCTAATATTAAGCCAATTTTATTGCTATCATAACTATGAGAGCGGGTGGGAACCAGCTTATAAACATGAAAAGACTGTTTCTTTTCACATCATTTTTAGCCCTGTTATTTTTTATTGTGATTGACGGGGCCTCACAGAAAGGTCAATACCTGTTTGACAAGCTTACAATTGAAAACGGACTGTCAAATAATTCCATTACCTGCATATTTAAAGACAGCAGGGAGTTTATTTGGATAGGAACAACAGACGGACTGAACAGGTATGATGGTTATAACTTCGTTATATACAAGCATGCTCCTTCAGATTCAAATTCAATCTCTGACAATTTTATAAGTTCAATAGTAGAGGATTTTGCAGGTAACCTCTGGATTGGAACCCAGGGCGGGGGACTAAATATTTATAATACTTATAAAGAAAGATTTACAGCATATTATTACGATCCCGAAGATAATCAGAGTATTCCTTCAAATTTTATCTTTCACCATAATTCTTTATTACTCGATAAGGATAGTATATTATGGATAGGCACGGATAACGGTCTGTGCAGTTATAATCTGAACAAGGGATTATTCAAGAGGCATACCCTGAAAACAGGGGCTAAGGATCAAAATGAATTCAAAGATATAAGGGTTATCTTCCAGGACAATGAAGATAATCTGTGGATTGGCACTAACTCGGGATTAATAAAATATTTAAA
>CAZOLY010000248.1:0-2680 GCA_964580815.1 uncultured Bacteroidales bacterium | reverse complement strand
AAAGCATAAAACATATTCTCACTGGCTTTGACGGAATCATGAAAGACTATTATCGAGCCTGGGCGGACGTTTTTCATTACAATTGACAGGCATCTTTCTTTGGTTACGGAAGAGTCAAAGTCGAAGCTCATGACATCCCACATGATAATGTTGTAATAATGTCTCAGGTATTTAAGCTGGCTTCTTTTTATTTTTCCGTAAGGGGGGCGGAACAGATTTGATTTTATATATGTACCTGCAAGTTCTATATCGCTGTAATATTCTTTGTCCCCTGTCTCCCATCCTTTCAGGTGGCTATATGTATGATTGCCAACAGCATGTTCCCTGTTAAGGATCTCCTGGTACAAATCATGGTATCTTTCGGCATTTCTTCCGATACAGAAGAACGTAGCCCTGGCATTAAATGAATCCAGGATATCAAGGATTCTGGAAGTTATTCCGGGCGTAGGACCATCATCAAAGGTCAGGTATAATTCCTTTTCCCCGTTATGCAGGTCCCAAATCAGACTGTAGTAAATCTTTTTTATGATGTATGGTGTTCGGACTGAAACCATAAAAATTTTAACGGATAAAGTTTAATGACATGGCATAATTTTTCAGTTTTTCTTCAAGCTCTGTACTTTTCTCTTTCTGTCCGTAAGTATCTGAAATTCTGCCCAGCTCATTTAAGATATGTAATGCCAGTCTTTTCTCGTAATAAAGGTCTTCGCCAAACTCTCCTTTAAGGCTGGTATAATAATCCAGATCGTTGCAAACATGGCTGGCAAGTTTATCTGAAAGAGAACTTGCTATTGCAGCTTCTCCCAGTTTATAGTAACTATCTATTATTGAAATAGTAAAAACATCAAATCTGACCGTGGTATCCGGCATGATTTCAATACACTTGTCAAGGACAATCTTAGCCGAATCAAGTTTGTTCTCTTCGATCAATGTTTCAGCCAGGGTTGCGAAATTATTTCTGAAATTGGAAAGCATCCGCGCAACGTTCTCATCAATATATATGTGAGGATCATTTATACCTTCCCATTTAAACTTATTAATCATATTATCATACATAATTTTTGAATCAATACTTCCCCTGATATACATTGAATGATCTGATTTTATGGGTACAACCCGGTAAGCAAGTCCTTGAACCTGGAAATAATCTTCAAGGTTTAAATAATTATCACTTGACACTGTAATAGCATAGTAGATAGGTCGTTCCCAGTCATTGGTAGCGAGGAAATCAAGTACCATCAAATGGTTTTTCGTGATATATCTCCTGTCAATTTCGAATCTGACAGGTGTTATCTTATCGGCCATCTCCGGTCTTACTGTACCGTTTTCGATAACTTTTGCCGAATCAACGCTAATGATTATTTTTTTGCTGGGAATATAATCAATCCTTTCACGAACATTTGGCAAATGCTTTGTCCTTGGATCATCATCGGCAACAAAATCCATGATTCGCTTTAAATCAGTATATCCTTTTAATCTCTCTATGATATGCACTATATCGCGGCTTCCTTGCCTGTATTTATCTTTTGTTAAAGTCATAGGTAATGGTTCTGATTCATAAGCTTTTCTTCCCATTTGTTCAATATACCAGTCCGCTCCCAGGTAGCTTAAATTTACTACTCTGACGTCTGTTCTTATATCTTCAACATCCTGTGCGTACCATAGGGGGAATGTGTCATTATCTCCGTTTGTAAATAGTATGGCATTTGGTGCACATGAATTTAAATAGTTGTATGCAAAGTCCCTGGCAAAATATCTTCCCGAGCGGTCATGGTCGTCCCAGTTTTCTTTTGCCATAAGGAAAGGCACTGCTAAAAGACAGAGAAGTGAAGATACTATGGCACTCAGGTTCAGGGGTAATATTCTTTTTAATAAATCTATAATTCCCAAAACACCCAGTCCGATCCATATAGCAAAGGCATAAAATGATCCTGCATAAGCGTAATCCCTTTCGCGCGGCTGGTAAGGATATTGATTCAGATAAAACACAATGGCTATTCCTGTTAATATAAATAGCAGGGCCACAGCCAGGAAGTTTTCGGGATTTTTACGCAGGTGGTATTTTAATCCTATTAAACCCAGAAGTAAGGGCAGCAAATAGTACCTGTTCCTTGCTTTATTTGAAGTCATGCTTTCCGGCAGGTTGCCCTGATTTCCAAGCCTTATTTTATCGATGAACTTTATGCCGCTTATCCAGTTTCCTTTTGCTATTTCCTTTAATCCGTACTGGTCATAACCATGTCCCTGGATATCATTTTGCCTGCCTGCAAAGTTCCACATGAAATACCTGAAATACATATGCCCCAGCTGGTACCTGAAAAGGAACTTTAAGTTCTGATAATAGCTCGGACTCTTTTTTGGAGACCTCCTGTCATATACAATATGACCCTCCCTGTCGTTGACCACATTTCCATTTTCGTCAAGCCGGGGTTCATAAATATCTCCCTCATTTATCCCGGCCCATTGGATATAAGCATCTATATGTTCCGGGTCCGAACTCCACATCCTCGGGAACAGAGTAATAAAATTCTTATTAAAAACATATTTTATTTTGTGGGTCGTTAATTTATATTTACCATTAGCCGGAGTATAAACAGGGGCATTATCTTTAGTGTCAGTAGCAGGGGCATTAAAATACTGACCTATTAACAGGGGCCTGTCGCCGTATTGTTCCCTGTTG
>CAZOLY010000247.1:0-2788 GCA_964580815.1 uncultured Bacteroidales bacterium | reverse complement strand
TCTTATGAGCTCCCTCATTCAACCTCCTGACCTTGTGATATACCTGAGGGCATCAGTCCCCACACTTGTAAAACAGATTCAAAAAAGAGGCAGAAAATATGAAGAAAATATACGGCTTGATTATTTGAAACGCCTTAATGAAAGATATGAAGCCTGGATCGAAGCATATAACCTTGACAAATTATTAATTATTGATGTCGATAATAATAATTTCTCTGATAATCCTGAAGATCTGAGCATTGTTATTGATAAAGTCAATGCCGAAATCCATGGCCTTTTTAAGTAGGATTATGCAGCTTCAGCGTATTCAAAAAAGTTAAATCTGGATCTCATCAGCAACTCTGCAAATATCTGCCCTGTCTCCAGTGCATCGTCATCCCCTTCTTCATAATACCAGTTAATGACTATTTCCTTAACAAGTTTATTTGCATCAAGCTCCTTCAACAAATCCAGGATTTTTTTTACTGAAGCACTATTTATATACTCGAGATTAATGTTAAAAATTACTTTATCTGCTCTCAGCTTCGAAATCCACGTAAATAAAGGATCATAGAACCTGGTTACGGCAACCGGACATGATTTTCCTTTAAAAAGCAATTCTCCGTTAATTAAAAACTCAACCTTCGGTGTATCAATTGTACCTTCAATTATTAAATCTTCCATAATTTCGTTTAATTGTACTTATTATTTTGCTTATGCATATTATTTTACGAATAGCTACAATTAAAGATTAATACAATTGACCAATATTTATAATATTTTGACAAGAAAGTTCTTTTAATATGGGAATTATTTTAATACGCCACCGATATTAAGTTGTTATTCCGGAACAATACCGCTGTAACTCTTACTCGTTTTTTACCACATCCATTACCCGCTTGTTTTAATTTAATTCATGGAATTATCCCTGATAATTTAAAATAAATTTATAATATCAGATATAACTCTGATATACAGATAATATGTATAAAGTAATTAAAGTATAACATTATATGACTGATATTTTAAGAGGCATAATAGAATCAATTCTCACAATACCTGGAATTATAGTCTTTTACAGAGGGAAATGGAAACTGAGAAAAGTATGATTAAAAATGTTTAAATCAGTAAAAACTGATTAAACTTCAATAATTAATTATTTTTACAAAATATATACTTACAATTATGGAATTTTTTGACTCGAATTTATATTCATATTTTATCCTGCCATTGCTGATATTTTTTGCCAGGATATGCGATGTTACCCTCGGAACATTAAGGATTATTCTTACCTCAAAAGGTAAAAAGTTCATAGCCCCTTTTCTGGGCTTTATAGAAATTTTCATCTGGATTCTTGCCATAACCCGTATTTTTGAGAACTTAAATAACTGGGCTTGTTATATTGCTTTCGCAGCTGGTTTTGCAATGGGCAACTTTGTGGGCATAACTGTGGAGGAAAAACTGGCTTTAGGCTATGAACTGATAAGGATCATAACAAATAAAGAAGCGGAAAAATTAATTTCTGCCCTCAGGGAAAAAGGTTATGGAATTACTTCTATTCAGGCCCAGGGAAGCCAGGGTGATGTGGGGATTATATATTCAGTAATAAAACGCAGTGATCTGAAGAATTTCGTGCCTTTTATGAAAATATTTAATCCTAATGCATTTTATACAATTGAAGATATCAGATTTGTCAATAAAAACATTTTCAGGCCTTTTAACAAATCAGTAGCCAGAAAAAAGATATTCAGAAAGAAAAAATAAAATAAGATTCTCATGCCCGTGAAAAGAGAACTGTATATTATTTTTTTTATACTGTTACCTGCGTGCATATACTCACAATATGGATGTATCAGAGAAGACTTTCAGTCAGATGATGCCTGGTTAAATAAAGATTCTTTAGCCTGCATTTACGGATTTAAAAAAACATTTTTACCCGGATATGAACTGCCTGCAATTCTTGCCTTATCATGCTATCCTGAACTTGATTCCATTAGTATTGAATTAAAAAGCAGGAAATTAAACCACTTTGGAAATGCAAGGCCTAAAATGGATTTCATTTTCAGGAATAAAGAAAACAGGCACTATATAATAATAATCAATAAAAACGCTAAAGATATCCTGGGTTTTGCATTCAGCGATCTTCCATTCAATGCGCAAATCGGATTTTTCGGGCATGAACTGGCTCATATTACCGATTATACAGGTAAGAACAATTTTCAAATGATTTCTTTCGGAGTCAAATACTTTTTTATGAAGAAGGCTGTAGAAAGATATACTGACCGTATTGCCATAAAACATAATCTCGGACGGCAGATATATGATTTAAGGAGTTTTGTGCTTAACAACCAGGATATTGATGAGCACTATCTGAAATATAAAAGTAATAATTATCTTGACGGAGAGGAGATTTTACATGAAATTTCAAGATTTAATGAACCCCCGTAAAATAAGTGATAATTAACAATAATTATGAGGTATTACTGATAATAAAATATTAAATGCACTAAATTTGAACTAATTTTTAATTATTTATAAATCCGGGTAAAATGAAAATTAAAATAACAAGGAAAGTAAAAGTCATAGCAATATCTGTAGTATTGTTGATCAGTTCATTCTCATTCGTAGCATTCACAGACAAGGAATTTAAAATTGCAAAAAATCTTGATATATTCTTTACTTTATTTCGCGAGCTGAATTTATTTTATGTTGATGAAACTGATCCTGAGGAACTTATAGAAGCCGGGATAGATGGCATGTTGAAATCACTGGACCCTTATACTACATTTATCCCCGAGTCAGAGATGGA
>CAZOLY010000246.1:0-2913 GCA_964580815.1 uncultured Bacteroidales bacterium | reverse complement strand
TTTAACCGCTCCGGACAAATTTCATTTTTTTATCAATCTGCCTGGTAACAAGGTATAATAAAAATATATCAAGCATAAAGAGAGGAATAATAAACCTGCTCATCTTTAAAGAAAAATAAGCCAGTAAAAGTATAATCAGGTTCAGTACAAAGCCAAGCATAACGGTTTTCTGATGGGAGAAACCTGCCTGGACAATTCGCTGATAGGCATGTTTCCTGTGAGGCACACTGAGAGGTTCTTTATTTTTGTATCTTCTGTAAAGAGTTAAAGTGGCGTCGAACCAGAACACGGAAGATAACATAAGCCATATTAATAAAGATGATTTTGATGTGTTTTGATAGTATATTGAAAATATAGCAATGTTAAAACCTAACAAAGTACTGCCAACATCACCGATAAAAATTTTTGCAGGCTGCCAGTTCCAGATCAAAAATCCCAGGGTTGAAACCAGCAGCAAAGGTGCAATTCTATCATTAAATAAAATAATTGCAGAAGATGAAATAAAGACCACTTCCATGCCGATATAACCATCTATACCATCCAGGAAGTTAAACAAATTAATAAACCACATCGTCCCTAATATTGCTATAACAGTTAGTATAAGCTTGTTTTCCATGACATAAAAGCCAAAATCCATTTTTTGAAGTCCTCCGATTATAAAAATTGCGATACAGCTTACTATTAGTTGAAATATCAGTCTATAGAGAGGTCTGATAGCTATAATGTCATCTATAATTCCTATAACCACGAGTAAAACACCGGGAAGGAAGCTGAAGAATAATTTATCATCTATATTATTTGTCAGGTAGAAATAGAGAAGTCCTGTAAACCATACAACGGCAACTGCCAGTCCCCCTCCTTTTGGAGTAGGATTTTTATGTGAGCTGCGTTCACTGGGAAAATCGAGGATTGATTTTGTGATCGCCAATTTGCGGATAAAGAAGGTTAAAAAGAAGGAAAACAAAAACAAGATAATATAGACTATTAATAATCTCATTATTAGACTATTTAAATATTTCGTACCACTCACTCCATGAAAATCCTTCACGTCCTTTATAAAACCGGAACCTTATTTTTTTGGCTTTTTTATCCAGGGTTAACCAGCCCGGACTGAATGTATCCCCGGTATGAAGGTCTGTCTTATATCCTTCGGCTTTTTTAATCATTGCCACAGCCTTATTAAACGATATAGTACTGGTCTTTTCCAAGTTTCAGTTAGATATTTACAATCCTTACAATCGATACAATCCAAAAAGAAAGGCAAAAACAAATATATAGGATAATTTAAATATTTCATATCCTTATACACGTATAGCAAATAAAAAACCCCTGGTATTCATCTGCCAGGGGTTTATGAAGATTATATATTATTATTTATTTGTCAGGAATCTCTCTCCGGCTACTATTATATCCCACTCTTCAAGGACATTTATAGAATGTTTTACTTTTCTTCTGCATTCATCCTCGGAAAGGCGGTACTTTCTTGAAAGGTTAAGAATAACGTTTTCTACTCTTTGCTTTCTGAGCGCTGCTAAAAGAACGTCAGCGTTAAAATCAGTAAAGTCATGTACGATTTTCGCTCCATTCTCGAGAGATGAATATGCGATAACCGTACCATCTGAGTATCTTTTAATTTTAAATTCAGGATTGATCTTTAAGATATCGCTGTCATCAAAAAAGCTCAATGCTGATAATGAGAGAGACTGGATACTAAATACAAGCACAAAAGCGAATAATAAGACTTTTGAGAATTTTGCGGGTTTGAGAAATGTGAGAATAGGTTTCATAAAGGGTTTCAATTAGGTTTATAAGGTTTATTGCAAAAAAAAATTAATAAAATCTGTGCAATGGGGTGATCAAATATAACATTATTTTTTAAATCAGCCATTAAAAATTTCATTAAAATAAAACTGCATTTTAAATAACTTAATGTAAACGTATCATTTTTAGTTAAAACATTAATCAATAAAAAAAGTTCATTCACATAAAAAAAATTAACATCCATATTAAAGGGTGTTATTTATCAAATATTTACTGCCACTTATCTAATAGTCCTTTGTCTGTTGAGAAATTTCATTTATTATTGTTATGGATATTTCCCAAAAATAATAGTTATGAAAAGAGGCAGTATTAATTTTTTAATAGTAAGACAGAAGAGAAGGAATGTTTATGTATCTTTTGAAAATATTCAAAAATTGAACTTATTTATTTCAGGAGATATTAAACTCAATCTTTATAATATTATTAAAGTTCCGCGGACTAATTTAATACTTAATCTGGATAATATAAGGTTTATTGACAGTGCAGGATTTAAAATGCTCCATTTCATTGCAAGGGTTTCGCGCATATACGGTTCATGTTTTAACCTGACAAATGTGAGTGATGAGTTAATGGAATTAATTGAGTTATACAGGAAGTTCAATATGCTTGAGAATATTAATATTGAAAAATGCAGCATGAATAAGCAGGCTGTTGCATAATTATCAGTATTATCAGAGGTCTACAGTTATTTTTAATTTTCCCCTGTTCTCAAAATCTTCTATTGCAAGGGATATAAGTCTGTTTATTAATTCTGTATAGGATATCCCGCTGTATTCCCAAAGTTTGGGATACATACTTATTTTTGTAAATCCCGGAATAGTATTTATCTCGTTAATAATAATTTCTTCTGAAGGAGTCAAAAACATATCCACTCTTGCCATGCCTCTGCATTCAAGAGTTTTAAATGTTTTCACTGAGACATCCTGGATTTTCCTGAGCAGGCCATCAGATAATTTTGCAGGGACAACGAGAGTTGCGCCTTTTTCATCTATATATTTGGCGTTGTATGAATAAAAGCTGTCATTGGGTATAATTTCACCGGCAACTGAAGCAACAGGATTATCATTTCCCAGGACGGCGCATTCTATTTCC
>CAZOLY010000245.1:0-2942 GCA_964580815.1 uncultured Bacteroidales bacterium | reverse complement strand
ACATTGGCTTCATGTTTGGCTTTCAGCCACACGAAGCCTTAGTTATTAGCGGCAGTGTTTTATTTTGGTATTATCGTTACTATTACTCTTTTATATCTTGATAATTGAGGTTCGCCTTTATCTGTGACTCTCAAAATAATGTGAACAGTTACTTCTTTGTCAACCTCTGGAGCTATCACATATGCCCCATGTGCATTCTCTGCTCCAACAATTTTAATCATTTTTTTATATGTGCCGGCTTCCGGATAATTAAACCACAGGAAACTGAGATGGTCTCCATCAGGATCGGTAGAGGCGAAAGCTTCCAAACCAAAACCTTCTCCTGATTTGATAGTTATTACTTTGGGATTCCCTAATACTGCAACTGGTGGATGATTGGCTTCTTTATATGATTTTATACACCAATCCATTCGGGCAGCAAAATCATTTTGAAAGTCATTTCGCCAACGCCACAATGATACTTTATTGTCGGTAAAAGTAATGGTATCTTGTTTTACTGTACGTCCATACTCATTGTGAACATACGGAGTATAAATATCAACTGCATTTGTCCAGATTTCGCGGGTTTCAGGTTCAAAAGGAACACCCGAACCTCCTTTTTTCTGCGTAGCAAAATCAGGCTTGTACAATTCGTATCGGCCACCCCAACCGCCCCATTCGGGATGCTCAGCTTCATTTAGACCGTTGGGTATTAATGATAACCACGAGGGTGTATCACCTTCCATTCCCCAAGCTACATCGGGATATGCTGTGCCAAGAGGTCCGTGCCCCTGTTGAATATTTTGTGCCAGCCAGGTGTTGCTGATTTTCTCATTATTTATGCCATTTATAAAACTATTAATAGCATTCCATGTCGCGCTGCCGTAATCATCGCCCGGACTGACAATGTAAAACAAGTCAGGAAAATTGTTTCTAATCCAGATGCCACTGTCATCCTGGTCAGAAATGGTATAAACCCTGAGTTTTGCAATCAGTCTTTTTGCCTCTTTTTCAGTTTTTGTATTTTTAATTTTATAAAGTGCCTGTGCCAGAGTATTAGCTCCTCCCCAAACAGAAATCCATAATGGACGCTCATCTTTTTCTTCAAGTACCTTTATAATCCAGTCTGAACCTTCTGAGTCTTTTCCTTTACCGACTCCCAGCATTCCATATTCGGGTAAGCCTTGCTTTATAAGCGGGAATAAAGTCTCAGCTATAGGAAAACCTGCATCATGCTTTATAAGGTTATGTTGTACCTCAGCATAGGCTTGAATTACTTTTTTGATGGACTCAGGATCAACTCTCGTTTTATGCCAACAAGAAGTAGTAGCAATTAATCCTCTTATATCAATTTCATTTGAATATAAAAGTAAACGAACTAATGATTGTGTATCATCAGGATCTGCCTCGATATCCGTTAATATAATTGCTCTATTTTTTTGATTCGTTTGCCCAAAAAGGGAACTGAATGTCAAAGAAAATAGCACAAAAAAGAAAAAGGTTCTCATAATTAATTATTAGACGATAAAACATGTTACAAATATATCATTTTAAGTTTAAGACGTTCTCATTCGGCGATTACATTGCCGCTAAACTATCACATAAACCAAATAAAATTAACGCTATTCAAACATATAAGCAAATAGAGCATATGTTTGTCGATTTTATTTTTTATTAAATGTTTAGCTATTACTATCAATTTGCTATATATCGCTATTTGAGCATCATTATATCCAATTACAAATCCTAATGAAAAAGTCTTTTTTCTACAAAATTTATTCGCCTAAACTAATAGATACTAAAAAAGGTGCGGCGTTAGTCATTGTTGAAATATAATCGATGGATATTATTGTTTTGTCAGTGAACGGATTCTCCCATTTGTATTTAAATAAAGATATTTGAAATCCTAGTTTTTCAGTTAAATCATTTAATCCTGTCCAGGCTTGGGTAGCATTTTTTGGCATTTCATCTTCGGGCTTAAACCACCAATCACGTAAAGAATCCATGTATTTTAATGAAATAACACTTGAAGTGCCGTCTTCATAATGAACAATATATTGTCCGACCTCTTTATTATTTTCTTCTCCCCAGGCACATGCATGTAAAAAATAAATATTTGATGTCTTCTGATTTATTTTTATGTCTTCTACCTTTTCGGGGTACTTTTCTTTTTGTTCATTAATAGAATAATCAGACTCCTTATACAAACTTATACCTCCTAATTGTATAATTCCTCTTATATCAAAAAATACACTATCAAATTCTTGAATTCCTTTAGGCAGTATTTTTAAATTTGCCCCTGCTGACACCAACCAGTCATCATCAAGAGCTGCGGTATAGTAACTGGTTAAATCAATTATTCTGACATCCGCATTTTCATCTCTTCCAGGTATAATCCAATTTCGGATTAATTGCTCTTTTTCTTGAGCATAACAAAATAAATAAGAATAAAAACCTGCAATAAGCACTACCATCTTAAAGAATAAATTTCTTTTCATAATTTTAGTTTTTAGAGGTTTATAAAAAGCTATCCTTTTATAAATTATTAGCTATCATAATTTTGCTATAAATCTTTTAAATCTCCAATTAATTTTATTTTATACAGTAAAATACCAATGTTAATTTTATTATTAATAGCTAGCTGATTTAAAATTAACGCTATTCAAACATATAAGCAAATAGAGCGCAGGTTTGTCGATTTTACTTTTGTTGAATAAAATAAGGGCGCTGTCCCTATTTTTAACCGGTATCCTCAGGAGTTATTTTTTCAAACAGCTTATCCCATGCACTCCACTTGTATTTTTTTGAGGCAATTATTATAAAAACAACTGCAATAACAACGAATAGAATATTCATGACAACAGGGTCATATTCTTTCATTCTGACCAGGGCGGGCGTCTGCATTGTCGATCCGCTAAATGTGACGAATGACGTGCCGTAAATATTAATTATTGCATGTATGC
>CAZOLY010000244.1:0-2954 GCA_964580815.1 uncultured Bacteroidales bacterium | reverse complement strand
CATTATTTGGTTTTACATGCAGTTTAATCATCTTCCAGGGTATTACAAGATGAATTCTGCAGCAAGGGGAGCAATATGCATCCGCCAAGTGTAACAGATAATGAATAATGTTGTTTACCTGATAATTACCTTTCTCACCGAAGTTGTTGTGTCTTTGCTTATTTTAACAAAATAAATACCTCCGGGCAGATTTTTAGTATCTAATGTCACTATATTAACATTACGCGAAATTTTCGTTTCGACAGGAATACCAAGATTATTATAAAGCTTTATATCTGCACCCTCATCTGAATATACTTTCAGGTAATCGTCAGCAGGATTAGGGAATACCACGTCAGTGGGATGAACGCACTGCCTGATACCATCTATGTCTCCGCCATGCACTTTAATAATCCTGACATTGTCAAATGTAACTGCGGAGCTGTCAGAACCCAGTTCGAATGAAAATGCCATTGAAGGGAATATCTCGCTTACTGTAAATCCGAATGAAAATGATCCGGGTTCCGTGCCAATCATTATATCCTCGTCCAAAAGACCTGTAAAAGGTTCTTCATTCATACCAAAGAATATTTTGCAAGGCCTGTCATTTATTTCTGACCGGGCATCAAAAGTCAATTCATAGGCAGAATCTGCTTCAAGCATTTGCAGTTGTGGTTCTGCTAATTCCTGCAACAGTTGAATATGAGATGGTTCAGGCTCCGGATTAATCCCGTCTGGTATCACTCTGCATTCCCCGTCAATAATCCGGTACCCGGCAGGCTTATCCAGTAGATCTGAGGTAAAGACATCCCACGGCAGTAATTCGCAGGTTCCAAAACTGCCATTAATCAGTATATTGTCAGGATCGGGTTCACTAACCGGAGTGCAATAAGTTATTTCAAAGGCACCAATATCAATGATATCATACTGGATCCTTGCATTGCCTGCAAAATCGGTTTCAGTGCCCGTGCTGTCGGTTGTGAAATCAGGTTTGCCCGCATCAATACAGGGAGAGATTGCCTCCAATGACCAGTCGGCTGCCATACCATCATATTGCAGTCCGGCCCCTGCGGTGGGATTAATAAACATAGGATCAGCATCAATGTTTCCGGTACCCGTATAACCTCCAGGGATATTATTATACTCAACAAGTACAATGTCTTCCGGGTAAAACTGGTAATTATCGCCTTCAGCCTGATTATTCCATATAATATTGTTTGTATATAATGTATGTGCACCTGTACTGCTGACGTATATACCCCCGTAATTACCATGTGACCTGTTATTAGCTATAATATTGTTGGTAAAAGTAAAACTGTGGGAAGTAATTGATGAGTTGACATATATGGCTCCTGGATAACCTAAAGATTCGTTATTTACGATAAGATTATTTACGTATAATCCGTTAGTATTATCCAGGGTTAATGCCCCTTCATCACCTGTGGAGAGATTATTCGTGATAGTATTTCCAATAACCCGGGATTCCGAATAACCTATGCTGACAGCAGCACAATATTCTGCCTTATTTCCTTTTATGACATTGTTCAGTAATATTATATTACCCTGATGTGATTTAACCGCAGCCGCGTCAATAGCATATGAATTTCGTATCATACAATTTTGTATTAAAACCGGGGCAGCACTATAGCATAATACAGAACCGCCACTATCCTCATAGCCGTCCCATGCCGGCTGTCCGTCTGTTGCTTTTCCATACTCCAGGACACAGTATATCAGTCTGGATGTATCTCCTGCAACTCCCTTAAAATCGATACCGTTCCATCCCCCGATAGTGGTATCAAGATCATAAAGCAGGGTAGTGTCGTTTACGGTAAAAATAATATTACTGTCCTGGGTACCTATGGCCAGCAGGCAGCCCCGTACTTCAAGTTTGTAATGTCCCTGGAATTCAATATATGTACCGGGATTAATGGTGAGAGTGCGAGCCGCATTAACTGTAATATCATCCATAACTTTTACCGTATCGGCATTCCAGGTAGTGTCGTTATTTATATCGTCTGAAACCTCGATAGTCTTTGTATTTGCAGTCTGACAGAACAGGAACAACGGAAGAGCAAGAGCAAGAGTTCGGATTATCATGCTTCGAATAAGTCTGTGATGTTTCATGGCTTTTATTTTAAATGTCTATACTAGTTTTAAATCTGTCTGCAAATAATAAATATATGAAATATTTTAATACCTTTGTGCAACTTTACTTAGCAGGACATTTATTAATATCCAATATAATTTTCCTTTCTATTATTTAGATTTAGCTAGGTATTCATTGGAGCTTAGCTAAGCAATTCCTTCTAAAAATCTGAATTCCTTAAAGCAATAGTCTCCCGGAAGCAAAAGAATGCTTTACAAGCATCCTTCTGCTATGTATTAATTATAACAAATGAATTTTAAACTTAAAAATTAATTATGAATCACGGAAATTACATGTATAAAAGAAAACATAATGGACTTACGTTTACTTCCGGTAACGGGAAACGTAAACCAGATAATCATTCCTTCAGGAACAGAAAAAGCAATAAGAGCTCATTATTGGATCCTGATTTGCTGGTAAAAGAGGCTTATGATTTAAAGGAAAACAATTATGTTGCCAGACGGTCATTCAACCAGATGCCAATTAACAATCATTTAAAAGAAGCATTAAATAAAAAAGGATATGTTTATCCAACAGAGATACAGGATAAAACACTTGAAAAACTTATAGAAGGACGTGACCTCCTTGGCATCGCACAGTCAGGAACAGGCAAAACGGGTGCATTTCTTATCCCAATAATTCACAATATGATTAGAGATGCAAATTCCATGAAAACGCTTGTTGTGGTTCCAACCCGCGAACTGGCTGTCCAGGTAGAACAGGAATTTAAAAGTATGACCAAAGGACTGGAGTTGTTTAGCGCTTGTTTTATTGGCGGAATTAATATAAACAGCGATCTTAATAAACTGCGAAGGAACGTTCATTT
>CAZOLY010000243.1:0-3015 GCA_964580815.1 uncultured Bacteroidales bacterium | reverse complement strand
AGGATGAATTACTTCAGATTTCTGCCAAGGCAAGTGTTTTTAAAATGGAAGAAAGGAAAATTAAGCTTATATCCCTGCAAAATATAAAAAATGAACTTGACGAAAAAGAGCTTGAATCTTGGCAGAAGCTGATAAGAATACTCACACATGAGATTATGAACTCCATAAGTCCGATTTCATCGACAATAAAAACAATTAAGGAATTCCTGAGCACCAATAGCAAGAAAGCTAAATCAATAAATGATATTGAACAGGAAATTATTGATGATTCGGTCAAGGGGCTGAATATTATTGAAGAGAGAAGTGACGGACTGGTGGATTTTGTTGAGAAGTTCCGCAGTCTCACTCTCCAGCCAAAGCCAATTTTCAGGCAATTTTCAATAAAAGAATTATTTGAAAATATTAAACTATTAATGTCAAAGGAACTTAATGAGAACAACATATTACTTGAAATAGAAGTAATACCCGAATCATTGGCCCTTACTGCAGATAAAAAACTGGTTGAACAAATACTGATTAATCTTATTAATAATTCAATCCAGGCATTTGATGATATTGAAGACAGGAGAATCACACTTCGGGCTTTATATATCGCAAATAAAAATGTTATTATTCAGGTGATAGACAACGGAACAGGGATAAGTGACGAAAACATGGAGAGGATATTTGTTCCCTTTTTTACTACTAAATATAAAGGCTCAGGTATAGGTCTCAGTTTGTCAAGAGAAATAATGAGGTTACATAATGGTAAAATAAGGGTAAGGTCAGTACCGGAGAAAGAAACTGTTTTCACCCTGGAATTCTAAGAACAGGCATTACTTGCTGTTGAGTCACTTTGTTAAAATTTATGATAATATGAACTGTCATTTATACGGGAAATTGATATATAATAAATTAACCGGAACAGCTTTATTAATTGTCTTATTGCTATTGAATATGAAACATGCCAAAACAAGTATTTTTGAAGAACTTCCGGATTCACTTAATGGATGGGCCTCTGAAAATGTAATATTACTAAACGACAAAGTAAGCTTATATGATTATATTGACGGAGGAGCTGAATTATATATTTCTTACGGATTTAAAAAGGCCGTTAGCAGGAAGTACATAAAACAGGGACAACCTGAAGTTATCGTAGAAATTTTCGATATGAATACATCAGAAAATGCTTTTGGTGTATTTTCCAATACAAGATATGAAGAAGACTCCTCATTCGGACAGGGTTCTCAATATGTTGAAGGAGCCCTGTTCTTCTGGAAAGGGAAATACTATATATCTGTTATGACAACTGAAGAGACAGATGAATCAAAAGGATTTATTTATGAGCTGGGCAGGATAATTTCTGAAAGAATCAGCGAGACGGGTAACAGGCCCGGTATAATTGACTTATTACCCTCAGAAGGATTGGATAAATCAAGTATTTTATATTTTCATCATTACATTTGGGTAAATTCATTTTATTTTATTGCTGACGAGGATTTTCTTCTTATAGGCGACAAAACAGACGCAGTACTTGCAAAGTACGGCTCACAGGGAAACAGGAGTTACCTTCTGATAATTCAATATAATGATAATGAAACTGCCGGTAAGGCATATAACAACTTTATAATAGAATATTTTCCTGAAGGAGAATTCAGGGATATATCGCAGCTTGAAGATAACAAATGGATGTCAGTTAAATTAATAGACAATACTTTTTATGGTGTTTTCAATGGAATGACTGAAGAATATGTTTCCGCTCTTCTTTCAGATATTGAGTTAACCTATAAGAAAATTAATATTGACTATAAATAATAATTAAAATCTGGATTTATGACAAAAAGAATATTAACACGCAGGCAAATTATTAAAGATGCTGCGAAAGCGGGCATAGGGAGTGCATTGTTACTGAATCCCGGAATAAATTTATTCGGCAGTGATGAAACAAAAACCAGGGTTATATTAATAAGGGATGAAAAAGCTGTGGACACCGACGGCAATCCGGCACCACAAACTATACAAAAGATGCTGGATAATGCGGTACAGAAATTAATAGGGGGAGCCAACATTAAAGAATCATGGAAAAGGATAATAAAGCCTGAAGATATAGTAGGCATCAAATCAAACGAATGGGGATACCTGCCTACTCCCTCTGCACTGGAGAACTGGATAAAGAAAAGGGTCATTGAAGCAGGTGTTGATGCGAATAATATTAGCATTAATGATCGTGGGGTACTGGGTGATCCTGTTTTCCAGAAGTCAACGGCACTTATTAATATAAGGCCCATGAGAACACACGCCTGGTCAGGTGTAGGCAGTCTGCTGAAAAACTATATAATGTTTACCGACAGTCCCTCTTCCTGGCACCCCGATTCGTGTGCTGACCTTGCAAAATTATTTGAGTTGCCAAAGGTGAAAGGAAAGACAAGGTTAAACATTCTTGTTATGCTAACCCCTCTTTTTCATGGCGTGGGCCCCCACCATTTCAACAAAAAATATGTGTGGCCCTACAGGGGGCTGATTGTAAGCCTGGATCCGGTGGCTGCTGATTCAGTGGGACTTCAAATTATTCAGGCAAAAAGGAAAGAGTTTTTTGGAGAGGACAAGCCCCTTAACCCTCCCGCAAAGCATATATATCTCGCAGACACCAGGCATCACCTGGGTACAGCTGATATAAAAAAAATAGACCTAATAAGAATAGGGTATAAAGAGGGTATATTAATTTAGTGTTTTATAAATCGTAATATCTGCAATTTTTTTAAACCAGTTGTAGTAAAAACAATTTATTTATCGTCTTATACATATTATGTCCCCAAATTAATAAGTTATGAAAACTATAAAACTCACGAAAATTCTGCTGCCTCTTCTTGTACTTTACGGGTGTAACTGGGAAATGCCCTGTAGTATAACGGGTAACGGCCATGTTGTTACCGGGGAACGCCATGTGTCGGACTTTAATGGAATATCTGTCTCAGGAGGAATAGATGTGTATATTGCTCCCGGTAATGTGGAACACCTGGAAGTAGTTGCTGATGA
>CAZOLY010000242.1:0-3032 GCA_964580815.1 uncultured Bacteroidales bacterium | reverse complement strand
CTGCTGTCAAAACATCAATGGTATGAGGGATCTTGGATATGCTGTAATATGTAGAGAATTTGATCCCGGGTGCTCCCGTTCCTCCTTTTTTGGTAGTTATAATAATTACGCCGTTTGCCCCGCGCGAACCATATATTGCGGTAGCCGAAGCATCCTTAAGAATGTCTATTGACTCAATATCATCAGGATTTATAAAATTCAGGGGGCTTGTTGCAGCACCCATGGCCCATCCGCCTGATATCAGGGCATCAGGAACAGTACTCTGAATATCCATAGGTATACCATCCACAACAAATAGCGGCTGCTGGCTTGTACTTATTGAACTCATGCCGCGAATCTGGATATTCGAACCCGCCCCCGGCTCACCGTTGTTGGAAGTAACCCTCACTCCTGCAACCTTCCCCTGGATCATTTGTTCCGGTGTTGACACCAGTCCGTGATTAAAATCTTCTTCCTTAAGTGTTGCCAGTGATCCTGTAAGGTCTATCTTTTTTACTATTCCATACCCGATAACTACAATTTCATCGAGGTATTCCGCTTCAAAGATCAGGCTAAGATTAATTTCTGCATTCCCGGCAACAGGAATTTCCTGCGTTTTATATCCTATATACTTAAAGACTAAAATGGCATTCTCATTCGGGACCTCTATTTCATATTTTCCGGAAACATCAGTAATTGTCCCAATGGTAGTACCCTTTATATAAATATTGACCCCTGGCAGAGGTTCATCCGTATCTTCATCATTTACAATGCCTGTAACTTTTATTGGCTGGAATTCCTGGTTCCGGAATTTGTTGTCGAGCAAGATCTGATTTTTGACTATTTTATAATTGATCTCAGTATTATAGAATAACTCATTTAATACTTCTTCTATATCCGAATTTTCAAAATCGACGTCCACTTTATGCAAAACGTCAATTTTTGTATTATCGAACAAGAACGTATAATTACTTTGCTGTTCTATTTCAGCCAGGACATCTTTAATAGTTGCATCCTGCATTTTAAATCTAAGCATAGCCTTCTGCGAATAATTGGCAGACAGTTGAGAGAGGCTTAGAAACAGAAATAAAAGAGTAAATTTCATAATTAAAATATACCTTTTTAAAGCAATTATTTTACTTAGTAAATTATTATTATTTTTGTTCATCTCGATTATTTTTTGGTTTATAATTTTCACCGGGTTAATTTTTTTCAAGGTGATTTTTATTTACTGAAAATTTTTTTGCAGGGTGGAATAATTGCCGTATTTCACCCTGTTTTTTTCCCCCCTTTTTCATGGGCTGCTTCCCCTGGGATACAGAATAAGAAGTATTGATTTCATAATATTAAGTTCATAATTTTTATCGAGTAATACAAATAATTAGTTATCTAAAAATTTAATTGTTACCTTATCACCTTCAATTTTATATTCAATCGGAGCAATCATGTTAAGCAGGTTAAGCATTTCACTAAGTGACTCGGTTTTAATCTTGAAGGTGTAATGCGGTTCGTAATTAATTGCGCCTTCAACTTCAATATCAACTCCATACCATTTTTCAAGCTTGCTAAAAACCTTGAGATAATGTTCGTTATCAAATATCAGCATATTGTGCATCCATGCAATATCTATCCCCGGTTTGGCCGTATTATTGGTTAATGTATTATTGCTTTTATCATATGTGGCTTTCTGATTCTGTTTTAAAATAACTTTCCCTGCATCGGATTTTGTCTTTGTTGTAACCTCCACTATACCTTCCACTACAGTTGTTTCTGTAAAATTGTCGTCGGGGTATGCAATAATATTGAATTTGGTACCCAGTACGCTAATATATAAGTTTTTGGTAGATACCCTGAAAGGTAATCTCTTGTTTTTTGTAACCTCAAAATAAGCTTCTCCTTCAAGCATAACTTTTCTGTTCAGCACATTGTAATTATTTTTCAGTTGTATTTTACTGCTGCTGTTCAGCCATATTACCGTGCTGTCTGACAGTACGACCTTCGATTTTTTCCCCTGCGGTGCTTCAAAAACCAGTATATTTGGTGACTGGATTTTATTATATACAGTAAATACCAGGTATATACCACTAATAAATAAGCCAATAATCAATACAGCGGCAATTCTTTTTAATTTTATAAACAGGCTTGTCCTCCTGGTAAAGCTTTTATTCAGCTGTGTTGACCGGTGTATTTTATTGCTGAGCTTTTTCCAGCTTTTATCGGTGAGTTTGTTTATATCAGGCTCCCAGTTTTCTTTAAACTTTCTGAAGTACAGCGCATTCTCTTCATTTTCCCGAATGAAATCCGCCAGTTTCCCGTATTCATCTTCGGTAAGACTGCCTGCCAGGTATTTCCTTATTAATCCATCAATATCATTAAATTCATTTTTCATAAAAATCCCTTTAATATTAAAAACGAATCAGAATAAATAAACCCATCCTTTGACAGGGATTATTTTTCTAAACTGTAAATAATTTTCCCATTCCTAAGATATGTCGCATTGATTTTAAAGTCTATAAAATAAGCAGTAATAGAATAATAATAAGTGTAAGAGATATTTTATTCTTAAATTGTGTTTTAAAGGTGGTTAAGGCTTTTGTTATATGCCTTTCGACATTTTTTATGTTTATACCTAATTTTTGTGCAATCTCCCTGTTTTTAAGTCCGTTTAACCTGCTAAGCACAAATACTTCCTTGCACCTGTCAGGCAGTATATTTACTATCCTGTCAATTTCAAGCTGCAGTTCTTTCCCGATCAATACATAAGGCTCGTCTCTTACAAAGTCTATCCGGTAAAGCTCTTCAATGTGGGACAGGTTATTGAGGTTTAATTTTGCATTTTCAATAATTTTCAGATTTCTCAGATGGGTGATGCATTGGTTCTTCAGCACTTTGAATATAAAACCTTCAATATTTACAGGCTTAATATTCTCCTTTTTTTCCCATAGTTTAATAAAAATATCCTGGATAATATCCTCAGCTATTTCATTGCTTTTAACAACTTTTAATGCAAAATTATATAGCCTGGGGTGAAATTTTTTAAATACCCTTTCAAA
>CAZOLY010000241.1:0-3068 GCA_964580815.1 uncultured Bacteroidales bacterium | reverse complement strand
ATGCAGTTGCTGAGAGCTTTTTTAAAACTCTTAAGGTTGAATGTATTTACCAGAACAAATATAAAACCAGGGAGCAAGCAGCACTTTCAATATTCGAATATATTGAAACCTGGTATAATACTGGAAGAATTCACTCAATATTGAAAATGTCTATGACAGATTTTAATAATAGAAAATTAAATCAACAATTAGTTGCTTAACCTTTTGTCCAGTTTATTGTTGCAATTCCAAAGTACATGATAATAACAATAATACTAACTAAAATTATTACGTCGATTAAGAATATTCTTTTTTTATAGATTTTTGATGGATTCCCTAACAATACATAACCAGCCCATATAGACGGATGTGCTTTCGAAGGGCTTGAGTTTTCAAGATATTTTAGCTTTGCTTGGCGTAAAGCAAAATCTTTTCTTTTGCCTTTTAATAAATACTTATAGAAATTTAGTAAAATTTTAAAACTAGTTTCATCACCTGATTGCCATAAAGACATTATGATGCTATTACTTCCTGCGTGCAAAAAACTTCGAGCAATGCTATATATACCTTCTCCCCTATAAAGTTTACCTTTTCCGGTATTACATGCACTTAAAACTACTAAGTCAGCTTTTAATCTTATATTATATATTTCATAAGCATATAAATATCCATCTTCATTTATGTCTTTATTATCAGTAAATGCAAGTTTTGAAAGCATTGGTTCATTATCGTTAATTATGGCATGCATTGTCAAGTGAATGATATTATAGTCATTTAATTTGCTTTTAAAATTGTATTCTGTTGCTTTATCCTTATATAGGGCATCACCTTTAGTCATCTTTGCTAAAAGCTTTGCTTCTTTAACAGTAAGAGG
The DNA here is from genome assembly GCA_964580815.1 of uncultured Bacteroidales bacterium. Classification (GTDB taxonomy): domain Bacteria; phylum Bacteroidota; class Bacteroidia; order Bacteroidales; family UBA10428. The sequence continues at coordinate 2,215 of CAZOLY010000241.1, read as the reverse complement.
TAAGTATTTTAATGAGTCTTTTGAAGTTTTATATCCTGGCGCTATAGCTAAGAATCTGTTTATATATGTTTTATTTTTATATTTTGAAAGTAAAAATAGAGTACCTGAATAAGCATAACTAATTGAATGTTTTTTTAAAAGATATGGATAAATTGCGTAATCTGAATATTCTGTATTCAATGGTCTATATAACAAAGATTCAAAAGGGATAAAACCAAGATTTGAATCAGGTACTATGATTAGTTTTTTCTTAATTATTAAAGATTCAAAAGGCTGTATAAGTTTTTTATAAAGACCAAATGCAACCTGTGAATAAAGTTTATCATTATTGCCATAATAGTTTTGAAGATAGTATTTTAGATATTCAATATCCTTATGAAAGACTTGGTTAATTGACTGCGCTATAAATTTAGTATCATGACATGTAATTAAAAATGAGTACAGTATAGTATCGGTTAACATATATTCAATAATAGCTTCTTGTTTAATCAGATTGTCTTGGAGTTTTTCCATATTTGTTACTCTAGTATTATATTTAAGTGAATAGTATTTAGGATAACAATCTTCAAAAGAAGTAACAAGGTTGTCATATTTCACTGTTAGGGTAAAAAGTTTCTGTTCCCAATATTTAAGTTTATTCTCTTCTGGTTTTTCATTTATTCTTTCTTCACGTATGAGCTCCTCGTATAGAGCTATATCTCTAAGCAAATTATTTTCAAGTTGCAGGAGTGTGTCGGATATGCCTGCATAAATTCGAGCCTCGCTAGTCCTTAGTGCTGAAAGGAGCACTGCTGCCTTGCTTCGTTCGGCATATTCGAATGCCTTATTTATATATTTTTCATCACTGGTAATCTGCAATAGTCTGTATGCAGTATATATGGCATTAGTATACGTACTTTTTTCATTTTCGGAAAGGAAGGGCTTGCTTTCCTGTGTCTGGTATCCAAGCCTTATTTTGTCGACAAGCTGAACTGCGAGGTCGTATGTATTCAGGCTTGATTCAAGGTCTTTAATATTTTGAGTATTATTGTAATAGAATGATAATGCGGTTGCTTTATGTTTAAGGCTGTTGATAAGGTGAAGGGGAGATAATACCTTATCAGTACCAGGGTTGGCATATATGCTCATATCACTGAAATCATCAGTTAAGCAGATAATTGATTTTTGATAATAATACAAAGCACTATCGAGGTTTTTTGTTTTTTCGAAATATTTACCAAAGTTCAGCAGGCATTCCGAAGTTTCAGGGTGCGCTTTACCCCAGTATTTAATATATATTGAATATGCATTACGGAGCAAATTATATGCCTGATCATATTGTCCTGTTTCAAGGCATAGTTGGCTGTAACATGAATATACGCTAGCAAGCAAGTATTTGTATTCACATTTTTCTCCGGTTAAATGATATTTTATTGCAAGTTTAAAATATTTTTCAGCTTTATTAAATAATCTTTTTTTAAAATAACATTCTGCTATATTTTCATAAGCAACGGGCAGGAATTCCTTATAATTAATATTACTTAAAACTGCATTCTTTTTAAAATAGATTAAAGCTTCTTCATATTCTTTTAATTCAAAATGTAATACACCTAGGCTATTACATATTAATATAATACTTATGTTTTTATCTTTTGCATCAGAAAATATAATATTTTCAGATTCAAGTAAATTCAAAGAATTCATGTAATGTTGTTCCGCTTTTTTATAATCACCAAGTTTTTTAAATATCTTTCCTTTATTGTATGATATTTTTGCGAGTATTTCATGATTATATTTAACATTTTCATCGCATAATTCTTCCGCTTTATTGTACCAACTAAGAGCCTGATTAAATTCCCAGAAGTTAGAATGAATAACCCCAAGCTTAATATATATTAGTGATAAGTCACTCTTATTTTCTGGAAAATATTGTTTCAGTAAATTCAAATGTTTTATACAATAAATTTTTGATTTCATAAATTGTCCCTCATAAATATATTTGTCGCTCAGTCTGTAATAATAACTAAGACTATCTCGTAATGAATTCAGTTCATTTTGTACTTCCTTATCCATTGTTAAAGAATATAACTCACCAGAATTTACTATTGTATAAATTAAAACAGTGGATATATAAGAGCAAATGCGAAAAAACATAGTTATAAAAGTAAATCAAGTATACTGGATTAATATAATATAAATTTTAAAAATGATAAAATTTTAATTACACAATTAGTAT
>CAZOLY010000240.1:0-3147 GCA_964580815.1 uncultured Bacteroidales bacterium | reverse complement strand
GAGATCCTAAAAAATAAGGGGAATTTTGATATCGATGAGGTTGATTCTTTGATACCGGTAAAAGCTATTACTGTTAACACACTAACAGGAAACCAGGAAGCTATTGAAAAGCTAAAGATTAAATTTAATCCTGAAATTATAACAACTGAGGGAGCAGCTTTTTTTTATGTATGCCTGCTGGAAAATATGCCCTTTCTCCAGATAAGGGCAATATCTAACTTTGTCGAGATACGTAAAATTGAAAACTGGAATATACCGCTTGCAATAAAGAATCTGAACGATTCAATAGTTGAAATTTTTAATGAGCTGAAACTTGATTGATATTATGTTCATAAAATTAACTTAATATCATGATAATAGTAACCGGAGCAGCAGGATTCATTGGCAGTAATTTCATCAGCAAGCTGAATAGCAAGGGAATAACTGATATTGCTATTGTTGATGATTTTGCAAATGAAATAAAAAACAGGAATATTGCGCATAAATCTTTCAGCGAAAAAATAGGCAGAAATATATTTTTTAAATGGTTTGATAATAATCACCTGAAGGTGGAGTTTATTGCCCATATTGGCGCACGGACTGATACAGCGGAATCTGATAAGAATGTATTCGACAGGCTTAATCTCGGATATTCAAAGCTTGTATGGACCTACTGTGTAAAATATGAGGTGCCGCTTATTTATGCTTCATCAGCCGCAACATATGGATTAGGGGAATATGGTTTCAGTGATGACCATGAAATAATAGAAAAGTTAAAACCTCTAAATCTTTATGGTGAATCCAAGAACGAATTTGATAAATGGGTATTAAAACAAAAAGTGTCTCCCCCATACTGGGCCGGTTTAAAATTTTTTAATGTTTACGGGCCCAATGAATATCACAAAGGCAGAATGGCCTCAGTAATTTATCATGCCTGGTGCCAGGCAATTAAGACAGGAAAAATAAAACTATTCCGTTCACATAATATTGATTATAGAGACGGTGAGCAGAAAAGAGACTTTATTTATGTTAAAGATGTACTGGATGTTTTATATTTCTTAATGAACCTCAGGAAATATCCCGGTATTTATAATTTAGGAACAGGCAAAGCACGAACATTTCTGGATCTTGCCACGAATATTTTTAAAGCAACGGGCAGGGAGAAAAATATAGAATTTATTGATACTCCTGAAGATATAAGAGATAAATACCAGTATTTTACCCAGGCCGAGATGGGCAAACTTAAATTAACAGGTTATTCAAAAGAATTTACAGGCATTGAATCAGGTATTAAGGATTATATCAAGAATTACCTTACCGGCATGAAATATAGCTGATTGCCCCGCCATGGCATATTTTAGGAAATCCATAAATATTTTATTAATATTGTGAACGAGTTAGAAAATAATGTGATATGGAAAAGGCACATATTTATATAAAGAAAATACTGTTTCTCGGAATATGTATTGTTGCAGGATATTTTCTGAGCAATTACTTTGCCTTATATTATGTTGTCCCCGGTTTGCTGCTGGCTTTTTCCCTGGCCGACTTTAAAATAACCGGCAGGAAACCCGAATATTTATTTAACTTCAGGAGAACGGAAGAATATTTCAAAAAAGGAGGTCTCAGGGACTTAATAAGGATAATTGTAAGCTTGCTGGCCTTTGTTTATGACACAGTTGTATGGATTATCTGGGGTATATATTTAATTTTTGAGCTGCTAACGGAGTTTTTATTTTTACTGAGAAATATTTTTTTCTGGATTATATATGGCATATTATGGTTCTTAAAACTGTTTATTCCGCCAATAGTTATTCTCTTTAAGCTGATAGTTCATTATCTTATAAGATGGATTTGGTGGATTTATCAGATTTCATTTAAAAATATAACAGCCAGCCTTAAGAGAGATCATTATTTCACTGCCGCTAAAGGTATAATATTATCAATATTCACCGTTTTTGTTTTCTATTTCATAGGTATACTTGTTGAAGTAAACGGACTTATTTTCATAGGTGTTGTACTCGCTTTATTACCAATAACGTGGGTGTTCGGTGAAATATCACTGGCAATAAGCAAAACCCACCAGGACAAAAGTGAAATACCTGCACTAAACAGCTATAACAATGGACTTGAATCAGTCCGCAGTATACTGTTTTATATTACAGTAATAATTTTATTATTTATTATCCAGATACTGTTAAACTTGCTGGGATGGATACCCGAAGCGGGATTAAGCCTCCTGGGCGTGGTCCTTAATATCAATACTTTCATTACACTTATTCTTATTTTTCTAACCGTTATTACAGTCTTTGGAGTATTAATTATTCCGACTCACAGGCTCTTCAATATTTTCAGAGAAGTATCAATAAAGGATTCCGTCTCACTCCTGGGCATAATTTTCAGAAAAGGATTGCAGTATGTTCTCCTGTTGGTTCCTTCTTCCTTTTTCGGTGCATTGCTGCTAATCATTCCTGCCGTTATTCTGACAGTTGCTTTATGGTTTAGCCTTTATGTAAAAGATAGTGTTATCGACGCTAAAATAGGGGCTTTAAAAAATGCAAAAATCGAAGCTAAGAATGAAATTGAAGATTATATAATTCAGACAAGAATTAGTAATTTAAAATTTTATAAGGGCTACCCCTGGAACATCTATAAAGAAATAAATAACAGGAGCAACATTGATTACGAGATAAGGGATAAAAAAGAGGAACTTAGTGATGAAGAAGCTGAACTGAATTTAATTGATAATGAAACAACAGTAGAAATTGAGCAGATTGATGAGCAGATAAATAATGAACTGCTAAGGGATGCAAACAGCTCCCAGGTCGCGGATCTCAGAAATCAGAAACTAATACTGGAGAAAAATCTTGCGGAAATAAAATCAGAAAAAGGATCGGCAATTAATAAGCTGATTATTGACATAAGTAATCTTGAGAACTATAAGCTGCAACTGTTCATTGCTTTTTTCTTTACAGGTGTCTGGTTATCAATATTCGGAGGAATGGTACTTGCATTTATCTTTGCTTATATGGGCAATGCTTTCTATGAAATATACCTGTTCAGGAATGATAATAAGCCAAGCTACTGGAGACAGGTTTGCATGGAAGAAAAAGAAAAGGACAGCAAGCAGCCGCTGATAGGATTTACGCTGCTTGTTATTGTAATTTT
>CAZOLY010000239.1:0-3197 GCA_964580815.1 uncultured Bacteroidales bacterium | reverse complement strand
CAGAGAACGGCCATAATATATACAACCAGGAGAAAGAAAATTTTACGCGCTATTTCTGTGATAACAAAGATACGGCAACAATAAGTGATAATGTTGTCCTGTCAATTATTGAAGACAATAAGAATCAATTGTGGATGGGCACAAAAGGAGGAGGATTATGCAGATACAACAGGGAAAGTAATAATTTCAAAAGGTTTTATAATACATATTCACCCGAAAGCAACAATATTTATGCAATTATTGAGGACAACCTGAATAAGGACTTTATCTGGATTGGCACTGAAGAAGGATTATTTAAATTTGACATGAATAATGAATTATTTATACCCTGCCTGAAGAACAACCAGGATAAAAACCACGATATCATTAATATCAGGGCCCTCAGTCAGGATAAAGACGGTGACATTTTTATTGGCACCTGGGGGAACGGATTATATAAATATCAGCGAAAAGCTAATGAATTCAACAGGTATTTTTATCCCCGGAACAGTACATTGCTAAAATATAATTATATAGTAACCCTTTTAAGTGATTTCCAGGATATCCTGTGGATTGGAACAAGGGACGGGGGCCTTATTAAACTGAACACTGCAAATGATAAGTTTATATTCCCCGATAAATATTCATCACTCAGTACGTTAAACAACAAAGTAATAATGTCGTTATATAAGAGCCCTTCGGGAATATTATGGGCAGGCACTAAATATTACGGCATACATAAATTTGTGCCGGGCTACAAGAATTTTAACCTGTGCAGAAAGGCAGGCAAAGGTGCAGAAGACATAAACAATAATGTAATAATGACTGTGCTTGTTGACTCCGATGATATGTTATGGCTTGGCACTCGAAACAAAGGTCTTTATAAATATGATAAGGATGCTGACAGATTAATAGTATATTCATATAATCCTTATGCGAACAGCATCAGCAGCAATAATGTCCTGACATTGGTCGAATCATCGAAAGCAGGCAGCAGGTATTTATGGATAGGAACAGACGGTGGCGGTTTAAATAAATTTTTTCCCGGCACAGGGGTATTCGTTAATTACCGCCATAATGAAAATGCGCCTTACAGCCTGTGTAACGACCACGTATATTCATTGCTCGAATATGATCCCGAACATTTATTTATAGGCACTTTCGGATCAAATCATGCCGGGGGCCTGGACCTCTTTAATCTGAAGACTAATAAATTCGTGAATTTCAGAAATAACCCGGCATCAGAAAGCAGCCTGAGCTCCAATATTATTTTCAAAATATATAAGGACCGGTCGGGTATAATATGGATAGGTACGAAAGGAGGAGGACTAAACAAGCTTACTGTCAGGAATATCAACGGGGAGACACCTGAAGAAGCAGGTTATTTTAAAAGATATTTAGCTGACCCTGATAATCCTTCAGGCTTAAGCAATAATGATATAATGGCAATATATGAGGACACCCGTGGTATCTTATGGATTGGCACAGGTGGAGGGGGCCTGAACATGTTTAACAGGGAGCAGGAGTTATTTACACATTTTACTGAAGAAGACGGACTGGCAAATAATATTGTATACGGCATCCTTGAAGATAACAAAAATAACCTCTGGATAAGCACAGCCAACGGACTGTCAAAATTTAACCCGCGGACAAAAGAGTTTAAAAATTATGATAAAAAAGACGGACTTCAGGATAATGTATTTAAGATGGGAGCATGTTTCAAATCAAGATCAGGAGAGTTGTTTTTTGGCAGTGTAAATGGCTGTAATTCTTTCTATGCCGATAGTATAAAGGATAACCTGCATATACCCGAAATAATACTTACCAGGATTTTATTGTATAAAAAAGATACGGTCATTGACGCCAGGGCCTATTCGGGCAAATCATTAAGAGCTCTAAAAGAAATAAAGCTGCCTCATAATATCAATGACATATCATTTGAATTTGCAGCTCTTGAATATTCAGCGCCACAAAAAAACAAATATAAATATAAGCTTGAAGGTTACAATTCCGGCTGGATCGAGACGGACGCAGGCCGGCGATTTGCCAATTACACCAATCTTAAACACGGCAGGTACCTGTTCAGGGTTATTGCTTCGAATGAAGATGGAAACTGGAATGAAGAGGGAACATTTATCTCGGTTATTATTGACCGTCCTTTCTGGAAAAAGATATGGTTTATTATTACTTTGTTTATCCTGGCAGGCGTCATACTTGCTTTTATTTTCGTTATCTCCCTAAAAAAGTACAGGCTTGAAAGATCTGAACTTGAAAAGAAGGCTGAGGAATCAATATTTGATGAAAGGAACCAGCTCCGGACATTGATTGATAATATGCCCGACGTTATTTACATTAAGGACAGGCAGAGCAGGTTTATTGCAGGTAACAAAAAGGTGGCTGCAGTGATGGGGACAGTACTGAAAAATCTCATTGGAAAGACAGATTTCGATTTCTATACCTACGACCTTGCCAGCCGTTTTTATAATGATGAGCAGATTATAATGAAAACCGGCAAGCCAAAAATAAATTATGAAGAACCGGGACTCGACGAGCAGGGAAACAGGATTGTTCTCTCCACCACCAAGGTGCCCCTTAAAGACAAGCACGGGGAGGTGGTCGGACTGGTAGGTATTGGCCGCGATATTACAAGGCTGAAAAACATAGAAAAAGAACTGAGAAAGAAGACTGATGATCTGCAGGACACAAACCAGCTGCTTGAAGAGCGCCAGGAAGAAATTCAGCAGCAGTCGGAAGAGCTTACCGCCCAGACTGAAAACTTAAGAAGGATGAATATTGAGCTCGAAAGACTTAATAAGACGAAAGATAAGTTCTTCTCTATTATTGCCCACGACCTGAAAAATCCGTTTCATGCCATAATAGGATTCTCCGAGCTGTTAAGGAAAGATTTTCACTCGATGGAGGATCAGCAGAAAATAGGGTTGCTTGAACTGATAAACGTATCCAGCCAGTCAGCTTACAGCCTGCTCGAGAATCTGCTGCAGTGGGCAAGGTCGCAGACAGATAAAATAAGGTTCACTCCTGAGAATATAGATGTCAGCGACATAGTAAAATCAACTGTGGATTTGCACAGGATAAGTGCCGAAAAGAAAAAAATTAAAATAAAGTCTCATGTCAGGGATAAACATTTTGTCTATGCAGATAAGAATATGATTACAACGGTGATAAGAAATCTTATCAGTAATGCGATAAAATTTACC
>CAZOLY010000238.1:0-3218 GCA_964580815.1 uncultured Bacteroidales bacterium | reverse complement strand
CCCCTGCTTCAAAGGTAAAAAAATGGAATAGCCCAGGGCCAGCAGCCAGACAATATTAGCCATGACAGCTGTAAATCTTTCTGTCCTGCTTCGTTTAACCTCTGAGGGGACGTGACTTCTTTTTCTCACACGATTTCCTGCAAACATTATTAAGAGCATCTGCAGTATAAAAACGCTCATAAACATCCAGGCGTTCCATATGCCTGGTTTAAAATCCGGTATTAAATACATTTTATTGCCTGTCTTATCCTTTAAATTTATAAATTAAACTAATTAGGTAATTGACTATACGGTTCGCCGGGGTCTGTCATGCCTATATCAGCCTTGGTTTTTTCATAATTGTCGGATTTAAGATAATATAAATCATGGCGATGTCCTGTCATCCACACGTATACAAAGAGTCTCGAGGATTAAGCTGTCTATCTCACCCCTCAGGTTATTTGTTATTTCGGGCGGTAAGCCTTTATAAGGATCTTTTTTGGTAATGATCCTTATTTCCCTGTAATCCGGTGAAAAATTTACGGTCGAAAATATTCTTTCTCCGGCAATATTAGTTACACATATCTTAAGTGAGAAATTTTCCTGGTCTTCTTCAATAACTTCATAATACAATTTAAAAGGGTCTCTTCCCTGCTCATGACGCCAGAAGAAATTATTGGAAAAATATATATCTGCCGGAACTGCGTCAGCTTCACCCCCTTCTGAATGCGGATTATCAAGTCTGGCAAAAGTACTTTTTACCTTCCAGTGGCCGATTAAAACATCACGGGGATTATCGGGTGTACATTTTAAAAGACATAAACTGATAAAGAATAATATATATTTAAAAATTTGAGTTATAAAATATTTCACAGACTTCATACTAATAAGCGTTAACTGTTAATTATATGGTCAGCAGTGGTTGGTATTAAACAGAAAATCTAAAAATCATTAAGCATAATTGACTCTATAAGTTTGGCCATCTCCTCAGGATCCATTTTTAGCCTGAGATAAGATTGATTAGTAGTAGCTCCCGTAATCCATTTATTACCTCCGTTATCATCAGGGTCACAGTAACCTCCTTCTATTTTGTTCCAATAACTACCTTCTCCTTTTCTGACCGCATATAAAACAGCTGTTTGATCAAAGGATGAGTTATCAAGAATTCTTCCTTTGTAAGCTTCCTTTATCCATGGTGCATTCTGGCTAAAATACATAAATCCGACATAAAGAGGTGTCCTGGTTTCAATATCATTGAATATTTCGCCGGTTTTTATAGCAGCACCAACCTCAAACCCTGAGAAGGTTACAGGCACACTTATATTCTGAATCACGAATTTAGTCACCCCGGGCATCCCCCCGTCAAAATTCCATTCCTTTTCTCCCGAAGGATATTGGCCCCCCATTGTCACAAATTCTTTAACTTTTCCGTCAATAAGTTCTTTCCCTGTCATGTTAGAAATTGAATCTGCTCCTGATTTAATAAGATTCTGAATATTCATCAGCGGTCCGACAGTTACAATTGTAATACTTTTATCATCACTTTGAGCCAGTAATTGCCTGTAAAGGGTTGTAGCATCCCGTGCGTCTTTATATTCCAACTGATGATAAAAACTATCAGCAATCGGTCTACTGTAACTCCAGCTTTCATAATATGTTTCACCTTTTCTGGTGCCAATCGGAATATCCGTATGATTGTAAAACCTGTTGACAGCATCAATGGCTGACACAGCAAATTGCTCTGTAGACCAGCACATAACAGCCAATAAATCGCATTCTCCCTTATCAATAAAATTGTTAAGCATGGCCAATGCTCCCAAATCATCGGCATCACCTCCAAAATCAGTGTCAAAAATTATTTTAACCTGTGAAAATGCGATAACTGGATACAGCAGAGAAACAACAAATATCAATAAATGCTTTATTTTACTCATTTAAAATAATCACTTTTTTTAATTATTATTTTTTAATGTACGCCCATGGCATTATTAATTATTCCACTGAATTTTAAATTGCTTCCCTATGACTTTGTTTCTGAATTTTAGTGAAGGGTAGCCAATTGCAATTGTGCCAAATATTTTCTCGTGCTTTTTTAATCCGATCAGCCTTCTTAAAGATTTGCTTTTATTAAGAAACATTTGATTACCTACAAGATTCCTGCACCCCAGGCCATATGCCTGAGCATATAAATCAATATTGTAGAGAGCATATTGGGCACTTTCCAGGCTTAGCGGAACCCGCCTGTCTGCTATAATCATAATAATAGCAGGCGGAGTTGTTTTAAAATTTCTTTTCCTTGTCTGAGCGGCTTCTAATTTCGGCTTTGCTTTTAAATACTCATGTTCTCTTTCAGGTGTCAATAAACTTACAATTCGATGTATAATCTTAGGTTTATATAGCAAATGATAAATTCGTGAAGAAAATTTAAATATTATTCTGTCTATCTGCTCAATAAGGTTTTCGTTATCAATAATTATCGCACGCATATCGAAGTTATGCGTCGGCGCATAAGCAGCATAGTTTATTATTTCTTCCAGCAATTTTTTATCAATCTTCTGATTTTTGAAATCCCTTACGGTCCTTCTTTCTTTGAATAACTCATCTATCTGAAAAGAATCAGGAAACAATTTTTTATTATATTTTTCAGGCTTAATATTATTCCAGGAAAGAGCTTCCTTCGGACAAACAGCTATACATTGGGCACATGTACTGCAAAAATTATAATCAATAATTATCATCCCGTCTTTAAAAAAAATACAATATTCATGGCATACATTCGCACATATTCCGCATGTATTACATTTATTTTGATCAATTGTTATCATAGTCTGATTCAATACTATCCTAATTATCCTGCTTTCTCGTTAATATCACTTCCATTACTGACTCGTGCCCGCCATGTTCAGAAGGATACTGCATCTTCATTACCACCCTGTCCGGTTCCTCTTTTACAAAAGTCTGCACCAGCACAGTATCGTGCCAGTTCATGGCAAGTGTTTCATCATTAATAAAATCACATGTTGCTGTTAAAAAATTACCGGAATTTTCGAACCACCAGTACCTGTATATTTTCTCCTTATCATCCCAGGCAAAAATGCCGTTTGCTGCACCTCCTGATTTAGTCGAATATTCAAAAAAGACGTACTTGCCATCCAGTATTTTTTCAAATGTTCCGGTTCCTGAATCAGTACCGGCTGCACTGAAAATACTTTCCGGGATCCGGTAATCCAGATCCCAGC
>CAZOLY010000237.1:0-3224 GCA_964580815.1 uncultured Bacteroidales bacterium | reverse complement strand
GAGCTGACAACACATATACGCCTTTGGAATCAGTGGCTGTACCGTATTGAGTATCTTTCAAATAAACATTCACCCCGATGAGTGTCTCCCTGCTCTCCGAATCCTTAACTTTTCCCTGGATGGTGAACGGTGATGATATTACACCTCCCTCATTTTGTGCGTAAAGAAGTAATGATGCCAGGGAAAAGACCAAACATAATATAAATCCTAATCTAATCTTCATACTTGGTAAATCAGGATTAAAACAAAACCAATTTCCTCTCAAACGTTCATTCCGTGAGGTTCAACGCAAGGCTTTATACAAAGGTATTATAAAAATTAACCCCACAGTTACTGAATTGAATAATTTAATAAAATAACTCTGAACTAATAATTTGGCCCAGGTTAAATTGTAATTCCCCAATTTGATTTTAACGGTCATTATTCTTATCTTTATTAGAATACAAATTTCCGGAAAATAAAATAAATAGTTATGACTTCAAAACCTGAGAAATATCACAAGAAGAAAATTCCGAAAAAATCACATTTGCACTCACCCAAACTTAAGTGGGTCAGTACAAGGCTGCTTGATGATGTGTTTACCGACGAGATAAGCCTTTTTAAGCCTGAATTTAAAGTTGATTATGAAGCTTATCTTCAGAGGTTGTGGGATTCAAATACGGAAATTTATGAGATTCTCAAAAGCGCAAAAGATCTGGAGGCAGCACGTGATGAGTTGTTCAATTATCTTGATAAAGCGGAAAGAAAAGTGTTTAATATAGACAATGATCTTCATATCCTTGAAAAATCGACTGTCCGTGAATGTATGCGTGTTTTCAGGAGCATTATAGGACCGATCAATGAATTCCGTACCGGATTTTCGGCACTTGACAGCCTCTGGAAGCTGGCTCAAGACCGGAGACAGGAGCTGAAAAGCGAGATATCTGTAGGATTCATTCTTGAATTTATAAATCTTTTCCGGGGGGTAACAGGTAAATCAAACATATACCTGGAGAATATCCAGGTTAAGAAAGGAATTCCTGAATTCCTTAAAATAAGGGGGAAGCAGGCTGCTATTGTAAGGATGGAAATACTGGATGATCTGGGTACTAGTGTGCAGAAGTATTTTAAAAAATATCCGTCCGGACTCGAAGAGGAGGTGGCAACGTGGCGCTCTGAAAACCGGCATAAGGTCCTGCGCTATTTTAAAGGGGCGGAAGATGACTGGAATGATTACAAATGGCATCTGAAAAATGTAATTAAGAATGCCGGTCCTTTACTGGAACTCATTGAGCTGACAAATGAACAAAAGGAAGCTGTGGACAAGGCTGTAAAGAATAAAGTGGCATTCGGAATCACCCCGTACTACCTGAGCTTAATGGATACAAGGTTTTCAATCGGTTATGATCATGCAATAAGGGCGCAGGTTATACCTTCAATGGAGTATGTAGAGAAAATGATTGATTATCATACTGATCCTGAGATATCATACGATTTTATGGGAGAACATGATACATCGCCCGTTGATCTTGTCACAAGGCGTTATCCTGTGATCGCTATAATCAAACCTTTTAATACATGTGCACAGATTTGCGTTTATTGCCAGCGCAACTGGGAAATTGAAAGGGTCCTTGAACCACGGGCACTGGCTTCAAAAGCAAAAATTGATGAGGCCCTGGCATGGTTTGACAAACACAAAAGCATTGGCGATATTCTTATCACGGGAGGAGATCCGCTGGTGATGAAAGATTCGCAAATAGAAAGAATACTTAAGGTTCTTGCTGCCAAAAATCATGTTTACAGAATAAGGATTGGCAGCAGAACACCTGTTGTGTTGCCCATGCGATTCACGGATGATCTGATAAGTATTCTTTCCCGGTTTCATCAGCCTCCAAGACGCGAAATCGCGCTGGTTACCCACTTTGAGCATTCATACGAAATAACACCCGAGTCTATGAAAGCTGTTCAAAAGTTGCGCAAAGCCGGAATAAGTGTTTATAACCAGCAGGTTTATACGGTCGAAAATTCGAGGCGCTTTGAACTGGCAAAGCTCAGGAAAGATTTAAAGTCAATAGGTGTTGATCCTTACTATACATTTAATATGAAAGGGAAGGAAGAAACAAGCAAGTATATGGTTCCTATTGCAAGGATCCTGCAGGAAAGGAAGGAAGAGGCACGGCTGCTGCCCGGACTGGACCGTACCGATGAGCCGGTATTCAATGTGCCGAGGCTTGGCAAAAATCACCTTCGTGCAGGCCAGGATCGCAAGCTGGTCATGATCCTTCCTGACGGCTCGCGTGTATATGAGTTCCATCCCTGGGAGAAAAATATTACCCCTGTCCCACCCTACAATTATGTTGACGTTCCTATTTATAACTACCTCGAAGAGCTGGCTGCACGGGGCGAAAATATACGGGACTACAGAACCATCTGGTTTTATTATTGAGAATTAATTCCTGCGCAACCATTAGTATGGCTATTGCATCATAAGATTGATTCATATTAAATTATTTAATAACTTGCTTAAATTAAGTCCTTAATCATGAAAACAAAATATTTCATACCGGCAACACTATTTATTCTTATTTTAACAGGTGTTATGCTTCAGGCCCAGAGCACTTTCGACAAAGATATTTATATACAGTTTCTTGACGAGAATAAGACTCTTACATGCGATCAGTTACTTGAAAACAATCCTCCCAAAACTGTCTATTATTCAGCGCGGAATTACCCTACCAGTCCGTTTAACATACCATGGTACGATACAATAAATAATATATATAATCTTACTGATGCCGAGGAAGAGCTGCTGGCAAACAACCATTTCATGGTATCGCAGCGCCTGGAAAACCAGTGCTGGGCCGATGCATTCGTAAATATCTATTTTCACGACCTGCCCCTGTTTATAAGTACGGATTTTGTGCTTTATACATTACACAATTCTTATGACGCTATTCTGCAAACCCTTGAATGGCAATTCCTGGAGCCTAACCTAATGGAACTGCTGTCGGCTATGTACGATAATTACCCGGCTTTGTACAGCAAATACAGCAGTGATCCCCGTTTTGATGATGCCCTTGAAGATGTTGACCTGTATGTGTCCGTTGCATATTCGCTACTGCTTGATGAAACTCATTCTCCCGATCTTCACGCGCCTGTAAAATATATTGAAATTATACAGGAGGTGGAGGTTGAACTATTAAAATTCACTACCCTCTTCACAGTTTCAAGGGCACGTTAGTTTG
>CAZOLY010000236.1:0-3235 GCA_964580815.1 uncultured Bacteroidales bacterium | reverse complement strand
AGCTATTACTTCAAACCAAATATGCCGGTCAGATTTAACAATATTCCTTTTGGTATAGTCTGTCATATTCTTGCAACAATCTCAAAACCTTCAGGAAAATAATAAGAATGATTTCAGATAAGTCGCACTATTAAATTAATAAAGCAGCTGTCGTAATACAGGAACCGTTATGAGCTACCCTGCTTTGATTTTTCACGTTTGGCTTTTTTTTCTGCTCTTTTTTCTTTCAGGCTTTTTGCTGCGACCTTCTTTACGTTTGACTTTGAGGAGCTTTTTTCTTTTTTCATAGCTTTATATTAATATGAAACCTGTTTCTGCAAATAGGAAAGTTAACTAAATAAATTGTAATAATCCACTCTTAAGCCTGAAACATGGACGAAAATTTACCCTATAATGCTAATTATTTATCGAATTACTTTATAAGTCTTCTTTCAAGCTCTTCAAGCGTTATGTTCCTGGTTTCAGGCATCAGTTTTATTACAAACAATAATTGAAGTAACATCATTACTGCAAAAAATAAAAATATAGGAGCAGCACCAATTAAATTCACAAAAAAGGGAAATATATTTGCTATGATCGCTGCAAGTATCCAGTGAGTAGAGCTTCCTGCAGACTGACCTGAAGCCCGGACCTGGTTAGGAAAAATTTCAGAAATAAATACCCAGATAACAGCACCCTGGGAAATTGCAAAGAAAGCTATATATAAGAACAAAAATATTTCCACGCCAATAAAAATTCCTGTATAGAATGCACGTGCAACCAATAATAAATTTATAAATAGTCCGATAGAGCCAATAAGCATTAATTTTCTTCTTCCAACCCTGTCTATTAAAAATATTCCTATAACGGTGAAAATCATATTTGTAAAACCTATCCCTGCTGTTGATAAAAAGGCTGCACCAGTTTCAAGCCCTGTCATTTTAAATATCCGGGGTGCATAATAAATTATTGCATTAATACCGGCAAACTGGTTAAAAAAAGCAAATAGCAAAGCCAGTATCAATGGGAATCTGAATTTTTTTGATAGCAAAGATTCCTGTTTTCCTGATTTTTCGATTAAAATTGAATTCTTAATTGCTGAAATTGAATTTTTTATTTCACTTTTATCCAGTTTGAAACCGGCAAAAACAGATTCTGCCTGTTTAACATTATTTTTCTTGACTATTAACCAGCGCGGACTTTCACTAATAAATATTACTGAAAGGCTGAAAATTAAAGCAGGAAACGCTTCAATACCTAACATCCACCTCCACGACTGTTCTCCCAGGCCCTGGATGAAATAATTTGAAACATAAGCAATTAATATTCCTATAACAATATTTAGCTGAAACATTGCAACAAGTTTTCCTCTTGAAGAAGCAGGTGCAATTTCAGAAATATACATAGGAGCTGTCACTGATGATGCTCCAACAGCTATACCTCCTATAAACCTAAAAATCATGAATGTAATTTTATCAGGCGCCAATCCTGATCCTATTGCTGAAATAAAATAGGCAACTCCAATCCAGAATAAAGTTCTTTTTCTCCCAAGTTTATCAGAGGGGATGCCCCCAAATAAAGCCCCTATAACAGTTCCATACAAGGCAACTGCAACGGTAAAACCATGCAAAACATCACTTAGCTTCCATAAATTCTGAATGTATTCCTCGGCGCCTGAAATTACAGCAGTATCAAAGCCAAATAAAAATCCGCCAAGTGCTACTGATAATGAATAAAAAAGTAATCTTCTGCTATTCATATTTTTTATTAATGATCTTCGAAGATAATAAATAATATGAAGGTTAAATTCATGGTGATAATATAGCTTTGGATTTAATACCAGGCAGAACACTCTTAAGATGACATCACTGAATTATTTGTTTTTTTTGTTTTTTTTGCACAAGTAGAATTACATTTGCAGGTATTATATACCTGTAAAATTGCTGCTAACCTATATAAAGAAAAAATTATGAAAAAGAGATGGATTGATTTAATAATAATTCTGATGTTACAGTTTGCCATTCTGATGATGGCAGCTGTCTGCAAAAAAGATGATGATTCAGACCATGAGTATCATGGTAAAACTTATGTGATCAATGAAAATCCTTTTGACAAGGTTCCGGAAACTAAAGACATTACTATGTACCAGGTTAATTTTAAAGCTTTCAGCAGTACCGAAGATATAGGAGGAGTTACAGACCGGCTTGACTCAATTAAAAATATGGGAATCAATGTAATATGGTTAATGCCCATTCATCCGATAGGAACAATAAACTCGGTAAATTCACCATACAGCGTACAAAACTATACCGAAGTCAATCCTTCACTCGGAACACTTGAAGACCTTCGCAGACTTGTAAGCAAAGCCCATGACCGCGAGATGGCTGTGATTATCGACTGGGTGGCAAATCATACGGCATGGGACAACCCATGGATTCAAAATACCTCATGGTACACGCAGGATGGCAGCGGAAATATTGTTTCCCCTAATGCCCAGTGGCAGGATGTTGCCGATTTGAATTATTCAAACAGCGAAATGCGCCTCGAAATGATCAAATCAATGAAATATTGGATCACAGAGGCAAATATCGACGGATTTCGTTGTGATGCTGCCGATCTTGTGCCTTTCGGTTTCTGGAAACAGGCCATCGATTCGCTGAATAACATGTCCGGAAGAAACCTCATCTTACTGGCCGAAGGAGCAAGAGATGATCATTTTACAGCAGGATTTCAATTAAATTACGGTTGGGATTTTAATACCAAAATCCGGGCAGTATTTACCGGTAGTTCTGCCAGTGGATTATTTACAACCGATAACTCGGAATACGACGGAATCCCATCAGGTTGTCACAAATTACGTTTTATAACCAACCATGATATCTATGCCTGGGAGGGCTCTGTCACAGAGCTTTATGGTAGTGAAGAAGGTTCTGTGGCAGCATTTGTCATCGTTTCTTTCCTTAACGGTGTGCCCCTGATATATGACGGACAGGAAATTGCGTACTCAAGCAGGATCTCATTCTTTGACAGCAATCCTTTAAACTGGGACCTGAATCCCGGTATATATTCCGAATACAGGGACATTATGTCCGCACGTAAGTCGCTGGAGGCTGTGAAGGGTGGAAGTATCACTTCATATAATAATAATGATATTGCTGTTTTTAAGCGATTTAATGAAACCGATGAAGTGCTGGTTATGGTCAATATCCGCAATGCCACCATAAATTATACTATTGCTGAAGCTTTGGCCAACACG
>CAZOLY010000235.1:0-3295 GCA_964580815.1 uncultured Bacteroidales bacterium | reverse complement strand
ATACATCATTTTCTTCAAATTTCTTCATAACATCTTCCATAGGTTCATCAGGTGAGACATATGTTGGAGGCAGGTTCATAAGATCCCTGACAAATGTAGTGGAATACATATCCACATTAAAAATTATGTGCCTGATATTATCCAGCAATACTATCCCGACCAGCATATTATCTTTATTTACCACCGGAAATAAATTTCTCTTTGATTTTGCTATTATCTCTACCAGCTCTTCAAGTTTATCATCAGGTGATATTTTCTGAAAGTCGTCTTCAATAATTTTGCCCATCTCGAGCAATGTCAGTATTGCTTTATCTTTATGATGGGTAATAAGTTCACCTCTCTTGGCCAGCCTGCTTGTATAAATTGAATGGGGTTCAAAATATATTACGGTTATATAGGCTATCGTGGATGTTATAATCAGGGGAATAAAAAGTCCGTATCCTCCCGTTATCTCTGCAATGAGGAATATAGCGGTTAAAGGCGCATGCATCACCCCGGCCATAAGACCTGCCATGCCGACAAGTGCAAAATTACGCTCTGAAACATCAATAAAACTAAAATTATTTATAAGCTTAGCTACAACATATCCTGTGATTCCGCCTGTAAACAATGTCGGGGCAAATATGCCACCAACGCCGCCGCTACCTGTGGTTACGGACATGGCTATTACCTTAAAGACTATTATCAGGCCGAGGAAGCCGGTAAATACCCAGAAATAATCCTGATATGCATAAAACATGCTTCCATATGTTATCTCCTGTGCATTTCCCCGCAACAGGGCACTTAATACTTCATAGCCCTCTCCATACAAGGGTGGTAAAAACAATATCAGCGTACCGAGGAGAATCCCTCCTATTGCCAGCTTTGTAAGCGGATTCTTTATTTTTTGAAATAAGGATTCAATATTTATATTAATCCTTGTAAAGTAAAAAGAAACAAGCCCGCTGAAAATTCCCAGGAATATGAACCATGGTATATTTCTGAGTACAAATGGTTCGGTAAGCTGAAATGAAAACATTACTTCTTTACCCAGCAGAAAATTTGAAACTGTTGCTCCTGTTACTGCGGATATAAGCAAAGGTATTATTGACCACATTGTCAGGTCGAGCATCAGAACTTCCAGTGAAAAGACCACCGCTGCTATAGGGGCTTTAAAAATTCCTGCAATAGCTCCCGCTGCGCCACATCCAATGAGTATAGTCGTTGTTTTGTAGTTCATACGGAGAATCCTGCCCAGATTTGAACCAATAGAAGACCCCGTTAAAACAATTGGAGCTTCCAGTCCGACTGACCCTCCAAGACCGACGGTCAGTGTACTGGCAATAAATGAAGAATAATTGTTATGCGATTTAATAATACTGTTCTTTTTCGAAATAGCATATAAAATTCTGCTTATGCCATGCCCTATATTATCTTTAATGAAAATCCTTACGAACAGGACGGTTAAAGTGATTCCTATCAGGGGACATGTAAGGTATAACAAATTGATATTTTCTATGTCCAGTTTATGTATAAGGAATTCGTTAGTATAATATATTGTATTCTTCAAAATAACTGCAATAACTCCGCTAATTATTCCCAGGAAAAAACTAAGAATATAAACGAGCTGATGATGTTTCAGATGCTTGCCCTGCCAGATAAGGAACTTCCCTAATAATTTTGTTATATTCATATAAACAACCGGTTGGATATATTATTGATACATTCAATGTTCGGAAAAATCGCTAAGCATCTTCCTGTAAGCTGAAAATAATTTAGCCCTGGACACAAATCCAAGGTATTTACCTTTCTCAATAACTGCAATATTATACCTGTCACTGACCTGGAACTTTCTGGCTATCTCTTCCATTGTATCTTTGGGATCAATAACATATTGAGGCATAAACATCAGATCCCTGACATAGACATTTTCATACATATCCTGGTTAAACATAATATGCCTTATATCATCCATTTTAATTATACCTCTGAAAGCATTATCCTTTTCAACAACAGGAAAAATATTTCTGTGGGCTTTGGTTATTATTCCAATAAGATCACCAAGCGTATTATTCGGATGCAATTTATTAAAATCAGTTTCAATCAGTTCCTTCACATCCAGCATCATCAGCACTGTTTTATCCTTATGATGTGTCATTAGTTCACCGCGACGTGCCAGGTGAATAGTATATACTGAATTCGGTGTAAACACCTTCACTGTGGCATATGAAATTGCCGCCACTATCATAAGAGGCATAAACAATTCGTAGCCGCCTGTAATTTCTGCAATTAGAAATATTGCTGTAAGAGGCGCATGTATTACTCCTGCTATAAGTCCGGCCATGCCGACGAGTGCAAAATTTCTCTCCGATAATGATAATCCGAAATTATTAAGGACATTAGAAAATAACAGCCCTGCATTGGCTCCCGTAAAAAGTGCAGGTGCAAAGAATCCTCCTACCCCCCCGCTCTCAAAGGTTATTGATGTTGCAATTACCTTAAACAACATAACAAGCATAAAAAACGCAGTTACAACCAGGAATTTTTTCTCCACATTTTCATAAAAAGCGCTCTTAAACAGATAGCTAAAATCACCGTTTAAGCTGTTATTTATTGCAGAATAACCCTCTCCGTATAATGAAGGTAACATGAATATTAACAGGCCTAAAGATATCCCGCCAATAGTTAGTTTTACAAAAATATTATCGATCTTGTCAAATAACCCTCCTATAAAAACGTGCATCCTGGTGAAATAAACACTCAGAAACCCCGTAAAAATTCCCAGTATTATATAATATGTCAAATCGTGCATGACAAACTTTTCCTTAATTTCAAATGCATAGAGGAAATTCTGGCCCAGGAACAAATATGAAGTCAGTGTAGCAGTAGCCGATGATATTAATAAAGGTACGATAGCAGCCATGGTCAGGTCAAACATTATAACTTCAATGGCAAATACTATTGCAGCAATAGGGGCTTTAAATATGGCAGACATGGCTCCGGCACAGGCACAACTGAGCAGTAAAATGATCTGCTTGTAATTCAAATGCAGCAACCTTCCCAAATTTGATCCTATTGCTGCACCTGTAGCAACAGTGGGGCCCTCCAATCCCACCGATCCTCCGAAACCAACAGTCAGTGCGCTGGAAATTATGGATGAATACATATTATGCCGTCTGATAATCCCGTTCCTTTTTGATATTGAATAAAGTACATTCGGGACACCGTGCCTTACAGGATTTTTATTTATGTATTTTATAAATAATACTGTTATCAATAATCCGATAAGGGGATAAAATATATATAAATACTCGCT
>CAZOLY010000234.1:0-3300 GCA_964580815.1 uncultured Bacteroidales bacterium | reverse complement strand
TTAACAGGGTGAGTATGTACTTTAAATAAGCGGCTAATACTCGTGGAGGTGCTGTCTGACTTCACGTATATTATCTTATATATTTCTTCCCGCTCTTTTAGATATTCTTTTGATTCAATATATTCCGGCGCAATTATTGTTACGAATATTGCGGTCTTTGAGAATATATTGGCGATGTCGTTTCCCAGCAGCTCCTTCCTGGTTCTGAGATCATCGTGTAAAAGTATTACAGGGTCCCTATCTGTTAACCTGGAAACCATAATAGCCAGGTACTCGCAAAATTTTGCAGTCCATTGGTTTATCCATTCATCCTCCTTCTTTACCGAAGGGTCGTAACTAATAAATATATCATATTCAAAATTCATAAATCGGGAGATATCAATAGGTTATTTTTAATCAAATTTACAACATTCTATATATATGGTTTATAATTCCCCAATACATTCTAATATAGACCTTCTTATATCGGTGTAATCAAATATCATCATATTTAACGATTCTTTGTCGATGCTATAGAATTCAGTATTTTTACCTGTCTTAAGAATTAATTTGCAATTAGCAGCATTTGCAATGGCGTTGGTATATATTAAACTGAATCTTTCAAAAGTTGTGCTGTCAATGCCCTCGGCGATCATTTCAACGGTACCTTCAACAACCATAAGAAGCGAATAGACTTTTTCATTCTGGTCTATTGTAATTTCTTTTTCTTTATCATATTTATGGAATTCCAGATATCCGGCAAAATCAAGTAATACATACTCAGGGATATTTTCCAGCTTTGGGCATTGACGCAAAAACTGGATACGATTAAATATAAGATATAAAGGACTGTTCTTTGCATGCTCAATTGATGTTTTTATCTCATTTACAATACTGCGCTCAATTCTCGGATATACACTGTTCAGATATTTCTTGTCTATTTTGCTCATCACATAAGCAGCAGATTCTCTTATTAGCTTGCTCGGATGAAAAAGGTTAGAAACCAGAACCTGATCGATGTACTGTTTTTTTAGCTGAAACCAGCTAAATATTGCACAAGCCTTAGCATACAAAGATATGACATTATAATCTCTCGTAATAACTTCAGATATTAATTCATTTGTAAAAATATTTTCTGCAGGGAAAAAATATTTAAGTTGTTTCACTCTTTCCTTTATGGATAGATTTTCCAGCACGGGAAATAGTACCTGTTTTATTTCTTCATTTACAATTTGATCAAGCATCTCTATGGCATAGCTGATATCTCCGTCATTTCCGTTACTTATCATGTTTCTGATGTTTGCTATGGCCGTGGAATTATAAGCCAGTGACAGCATATGGAAGAGAACCCTGTAATTATCGGCCAGTTCGGCATTCAAAGCGTCTTCCAGGAGAGGGAATTTGCTCGAGATACCCATGCTTTGAAGAGCTGAAAGATTCCATGACATAGTATTCAGAATTCTCACAACTCCATTCATTATCCTGTTTATTTGACCGGGTGTTGCCTGAAATCCCGACTCTCGTAATGAAATGATTGCCTGCCGGCCAATAATTCTATTCTGGTTCTCAAGCTTGTTTATTAACAGGTCATGGGCCCTGGGGCCTCCAATTTTACCGTATATTTTTACAATTCTTGAAAGCAAAATATTATCAGCATCAGGCAATAAGAACACCTGCTCTAACTGATTTAGAGCCTCATCACCGATTCTTATAAGAGCCTCAAAAGCATATGAATAATATATGTGAGAACCCAGATAGCCGATGAGGATATGTGTATGTTCAGGATTGCTTAATCTTGTCATTGCCTTTATTGCAGCAAGTTTAACATCGGGTTCAAAATCCCTGGCCAGGTTAATCAATAAGCTTCCTGAATCTTTAATGCCTTCGGCAAATCCAAGAATATCGCAAGCCAGTATTCTTTCATTAATCTTCCTGGAATTCGCCAGCTTTTCAACTGATGAACCGGATTTTGCAAGCAGTAATTTTTTTTCAAAAACCTCAATCGTATTGGTTTTCAGGTTAACGGAAGGAGCATCATCATCATTAATTTTTATTTCTTTAATTCCGGGCAACGCGTTAAAAACTGACAATTGGTTGATTTTCCATAAAATATATCTTCTGATCTCAGGTGAGGGGATATTTAATAAGTCTATCAGGTGTTTTTCAAACGACAGGGGCTCTGTATTTGCTGATATTGCCAGGGCACTGATAACCTTGCCCGGGATGTCACTGTTTAATAATTCATGAAAGTGCTTATCAACACTCGAAAGATCATGTTCTTTAGCTTTAACAATAGTTCTTATTTTCTTAATAATATTCTTTAAAGCAGACTGGTATGACTTTACCAGTTTTATTGCAATAAAAATCCAGAGCAGGGACAGTATTATTATTGCATAAAAAAGCTGGTTTGGATAATGCAGGTTCAACTGTATAATTCCGATGATAACCAATCCGGCAAAGATCATGCTAAACAGCCTGAATGTACCTTCCATACGGGGGATTATTGATCTGTGGAATCTTATATCCAGGGACTGGAACAATACTTTCAGTGACGGTAGCTCGATAGTATTCTTTAATGTCTCATATCCCACTTTGACAGCTGCAACGAGCAGAAAGATAAAAGTGAATCTTAAAATCGCCTGGGACCAGCCAAGGAAAAAATATGTTACTATTGCTATGACTGTTAAAACAACCATACCAACAGGTATTAGAATTATACTGTAAGGTGAGTCATATGAATACAGGATTTTCCTGATCAGGAATTTATTGACAAAAAATATAAAAATAAATAATGTCCCGACAAATAGTCCGAGAAACTTTGTAAATCCTACAATTTTCGGATAGCTGTAACGTGTCATATCTATGAAGTCATAGTGTATGATCATTCCTATCAAGGCCGAAAGAATGACAAAAATAACAAGCAAAAAAGTGTATTTTGTATAGAATAACTCGATGAACCTGGACCGGATAGGGATTAATTTTTTAGTCCTGTGCAGGAAGATCCTTGAATATTTATGAACCGGATTGATAATCAGCTGCAGAAAAAAAGCAATTGAAATGCTGATGGCACTGCCTAAAATAATTAGTTCCAGATTCCATGACCTGAACAGGAATAAAATAATGCCCCAGCTTCCTAAAACGATACCTCCTATATGGCTTAACTGCATATAAGGCAACAGACGTTTACTCTGGTCCCTTATGTAAAGATTATTTACAGAGTGCCAAAAAGTTAGCAATATAATTATATTAAGGGGGAACATTAATGTAAATGGCAGCATAAGAGGATATCCGTAAGCATTCAGATTGACCAGATCACGAAAT
>CAZOLY010000233.1:0-3407 GCA_964580815.1 uncultured Bacteroidales bacterium | reverse complement strand
CCGCAAGAAAGAACTGGAAGGTGGTCAGGATCCATCTTGAAGGACTTTTACCTTTAGCCTGAGGTGCATTTGAACTCAAAAGGTTCACAGGTTTTAGTGACGAGTACCTGAGAGCCGGGTAAAGGCCGGATAATAAGACAGTAAATATAAACAGGACGAGCATAATGACCAGGAACTGTAAATCGGGAACAAGGTTCAGATGCGTATCCATAATTGAATTAAACCAGGGCAGGACCAGTTTTAATAATATAATTGCCAGGTTAAAACCAATAAGAGCCGAAAGAATAGTGTCAGTTAAGAATTGCCAAATAATATTGGTTCTTCTGCCACCGTTAACTTTGCGAATACCTGTTTCTTTGCTGCGTGTTGAAAACACAATATTGGTAAGATTTATATAATTAATGCATGATGTAATAAGCATAAAAAATCCCCCGAGAAGAAATACCATTAGTTTCCCCCTGTTGTTCTCATAGGTGCCCCTGAAATGTATTTCCCTGATTGGCATGAGGAAAGCCGAAATATTCTTAACATCGACCGGTATTTTGTAGGAGTCTGATATTTTTTTGTTCAGGCTTTTGATATCAGTGCCTGGCTGTAGCAATACATAAGTATGATAATTATTTGATTCATATTCGGTATATCTCAGGAAATCAAATCGTTTTGCCAGCGTAAAAGGGATAATGAATTCACCTCGCAGATGGGTGTTTGACGGGAAGTCTTTGTATACACCTGTTACCAGGAAATCAATTTTTTGCCCGTGGCATGTTATTGTTACATTCTTCCCAACCGGACTTTCTTTTCCGAAATATCTCCGGGCTGCTTTTTCCGATAAAACTACCGTTTGAGGATCTGAAAAATAAGTGCCTTCAACAAAAGGGACGGTGAATACCGAAAAAAAAGCAGAATCTGCCATAACCAGGTCATCTTCACTGAAAAGATTCTCTCCGACCCTCACGGTTCCGCTGAAAACAAATGATATAGTATACATTTCTATTTCAGGAAACAGGCTTTTCAGTGCTTCACCTTCAGGACCAAAAGAGGTCGGCAATTTATGTAATTCGTCAATTTCAGTTGAAATATAGACCTTGGCAATGCGATCCGCTTTTTCATTGCAGTTTTCATATGTAAGTTCATGGCACGCATATAATAATGCCAATACCGCAGATGCAAGTCCCAATGTCAGCCCCAGGATGTTAATAAAGGAGACCATCCTGTTTTTACGGAGGTTCCTCCACGCAACAATAATATACTTTATAAGCATTATGTCCGGATTTTTACTGTAATGTATTCCTTTTTACCGTTCAAATCTCATTGTATATTCACACCTTTATGTTCTCGGTAATGATATGTCCGTCAAACAGATGCATTATCCTTGATGCCCTGTCTGCATATGAAGGGGAGTGAGTTACCATAACAATTGTTGTGCCTTCTTTATTCAGCTCTTCAAGTAATTCCATAACTTCCTCACCGTTTTTTGAGTCAAGGTTTCCTGTTGGTTCATCAGCGAGAATAAGCCTTGGATTAGTGACAACAGCCCTTGCTACAGCCACTCTCTGTTGTTGTCCGCCTGAAAGCTGCTGGGGAAAGTGCTTTTTACGGTGCGAGATCTGCATCCTGTCCAGTATCTCATTGACTTTCCTTTTTCTTTCAGAAGATTTCATCCTGAGATATAACAACGGTAATTCAACGTTTTCAAAAACATTAAGCTCATCGATTAAATTAAAGCTCTGAAATACAAATCCTATATTACCCTTGCGAAAGTTAGTCCTCTGCCGTTCCTTATGCCTTGACACCTCGACCCCATTAAACCAGTATTTGCCGTTTGTAGGATTGTCCAGTAGACCCAGGATATTCAGCAGAGTAGATTTTCCACAGCCTGAAGGCCCCATGACTGCCAAAAATTCACCATCGGATACTTCCATGTCTATATCGTTTAGTGCCGTAGTTTCAACCTCTTCAGTTCTGAATACTTTCTTAAGCTTTTCCGTTTTAATCATAATACATTGTATTTAGTTAAAAAGATATAAATATTTTTCCTGAATAATGCACTAACATTATATGTGCCAGAATGCCTATTATATTAGAATACTGCTATTTAAAAGAATAAAAGATACATATTACAATTAATTATGTTCCATAATCATACAACTAATGTGCTATAATAATACAATTTGCTAACTTAGTACACTGGCAAAATAAACAGGCAATATGACAGAAAAAAAAGGAGATATTCTCATTGTAGATGACAGTATCAGTGTTTTAAAATCTCTTGAACTATATCTTAAGCATTATTTCAAATCAGTAAAAACACTGGGTTCTCCCAATCAGATACCTTTTCTCCTGTCTACTGAAAATATAGATATAATAATGCTTGACATGAATTTTACTGCAGGCATCAATACAGGAAATGAAGGCATATTCTGGCTCAGAAAGATTCTAAAACAAGATCCTACCGTTGTGGTGATAATGATAACAGCTTACGGTGATATTGAGCTTGCAGTTAAAGCTGTAAAGGAGGGGGCAACTGATTTTATTACAAAGCCATGGGACAATCTGAAGCTGCTGGCTACTCTTCAGGCAGCACTGAAGCTGAGGTTATCCAATAAGGAATTGAGAAAACTGAGATTAAAACAAAAACAGATAAGCGAAGATATTAACAGGAATTACGGTCAGATTATAGGTGAATCGACGGCAATGAAAGATTTGTATAAAACTATCAATAAGGTAGCTTCAACTGAAGCAAATATATTGCTGATGGGAGAAAACGGGACAGGCAAGGAACTTATTGCACATGAGATACACCGGCAGTCAGGAAGAAGTCAGAAAGACTTTATAAGTGTGGATTTAGGAGCTTTAAGTGAAACGCTTTTTGAGAGTGAACTTTTCGGGCATGTCAAAGGTGCATTTACCGATGCAAAGGATGACCGTATAGGCAGATTTGAAGCAGCCTCCGAGGGTACACTTTTTCTTGATGAGATTGGAAATCTCAACTTTTCCCTGCAGGCAAAACTCCTTTCAGCAATAGAAAATAAGAAGATAACTCCCCTGGGTTCAAATAGGGAAATGCAGGTAGATATAAGGATAATTAGTGCTACCAATAAGGATCTACCGGCAATGGTTAAAGAAAATATCTTCAGGGAAGATTTGTTTTACAGGCTAAATACAGTGCAGATAAATGTTCCCCCTCTGAGGGACCGTGAGAATGATTTAGTGCTGATATCAGAGTTTTACCTCAAACAGTTTGCAGGTAAATATGACCGGTCACCTCTTAAGTTTACATCAGGGGCCCTGGATAAGTTGAAAACCCATTCTTGGCCCGGTAATATCAGGGAGTTAATAAATACAATCGAAAAAGCCGTCATATTATGTGATCGCGACGTTCTTACTCCTGAAGATTTTTCATTTAG
>CAZOLY010000232.1:0-3434 GCA_964580815.1 uncultured Bacteroidales bacterium | reverse complement strand
GAACCCTGGCTCTTTCAGAGGCCAATGAAGAACTGGCATTAAAAAATAAAGATATTACCGATAGCATAAGGTACGCAAAGCGGATACAATTTGCTATATTACCCCCGGAAATTCCTTTTGATAATACATTTATATTTTTTAAACCCAAGGACATAGTTAGCGGAGATTTTTACTGGATAACTTCACGGGCAGAGAAAGAATTCTTTGCTGCTGTTGATTGTACAGGCCATGGTGTGCCGGGGGCTTTCATGTCATTTATTGGTTACACCTCACTTAATAAAATTGTTATCGAAAATAGAATTCATGAGCCTGCTGAAGTATTAAACTGCCTTAATGAAGAAGTTGCCACGGCTCTGCATCAAAAAGGAGAAGAAGCTGTAGCTGATGGTATGGACCTGGCACTGGTTGCATACACACCCGCAACAAGAGAGTTACAATATGCAGGAGCATTTAACCCGCTTATCCTTGTCCGGAATGGGGAACTGCTTGAAATAAAAGCAAACAGGTTTTCTATAGGACGAACAACCGGACAGGTAATGAAATTTACCAATCACAAATTAAAAATAAAAAAAGGAGACACTGTTTATTTATATTCCGATGGCTATAGCGATCAATTTGGAGGCGATGAAGGGAAGAAATTTAAAAGCGCCAATCTTAAGAAATTAATTATGGATATCCAGGATAAAAATATGGAAGAACAAAAGACAATCCTGGAAAATACTTTTGAAAAATGGCGCGGCAATTATGAACAGATTGATGATATACTTATTGTAGGAAGAAAATTTGACTAAACTGAAATATTAATCCTCGCTATATATCAGCTTACATTTGAGAAGACGCTGGGCTTTACCATTGACTTTACCGCCAGATAGATGCCGTCAGCATCAAACCCGCATTCTTTATATAATTCCTTCTGTGTCCCGTGCCCGATAAATTTATCGGGTATGCCAAGCCGTTTAACCTCTGCCTTATAGGCGTTTTCACACATAAATTCAATTACCGCGCTTCCGAATCCCCCGACTACTGTTCCGTCTTCAATAGTTATCAGAGAATTAAACTTATTAAATATATTATGTAAACATTCTTTGTCCAGGGGCTTGACGAATCTCATGTCATAATGGGCAACACTAATATTTTCAGCTTCAAGTCTCAGTATCGCTTCATTTACAAGGTTGCCGACATGACCTATAGTAAGGATAACGATGTCAGAACCTTCATTTATCTTTCTTGCCTTACCAATCTCTATTTCCCTGAAAGGTTTCTGCCAGTCAGTCATAACTCCCCTGCCCCGGGGATACCTGATCGCAAAGGGACCGTTATTTCCAAGTTGTGCCGTATACATCAAATTCCTGAGTTCCTCTTCATTCATGGGGGCAGAAACAATAATATCAGGAATACTCCTCAGATATGCCAAATCGAACACTCCATGATGAGTCGGACCGTCAGCACCGACAAGTCCCCCCCTGTCAAGACAAAAAACAACATTCAGATTCTGTAAAGCCACATCATGAATTATCTGATCATATGCTCTCTGCATGAAAGATGAATAAATATTGCAAAACGGTATCAATCCCTGCGTAGCCAATCCTGCTGAAAAAGTTACTGCATGCTGTTCAGCTATCCCTACATCAAAAGTCCTTTCGGGGAATTCGTCCATCATCATCTTTAGTGAACATCCCGAGGGCATAGCCGGAGTAATTCCAACTATTCTATCATTGTTCCTGGCAAGCTCCAGTATGGTATGCCCGAAAACATCCTGATAAAGCGGCGGCTCTAATTTATCAGACTTGACTTTTAATATCTTGCCCGTTTTTTTATCAAACCGGCCAGGCGAATGAAATACTGTTTGATTAAGTTCTGCCTGCCTGAAACCTTTCCCTTTCTTTGTCAGGATATGCAATAATTTAGGCCCCTTGATATTCTTAAGGTCTTCCATTATTTTTACAAGATGAACAACATCATGCCCGTCAACCGGACCGAAATATCTGAAATTCAGGGCTTCAAACAAATTGCTTTGCCTGAGCATTATCGATTTTAATCCATTCTCAAGCTTTTTGGCATAATCCCTGGCATGAGGCGCAATCTTACTAATCTTTCCCAGTAAATGCCAAATCTCATTCTTAAGCCTGTTATATGTTCTTGAGGTAGTAATGTCGACAAGGTACTCTTTAATTGCCCCTACATTGGGATCTATCGCTATATTATTATCGTTAAGAATTACAAGTATATCTGTCTGTTCAATACCAACGTTATTTAATCCTTCAAAAGCCAATCCCCCGGTTAGTGCTCCGTCTCCTATCACGGCAATAACATGCCTTTCAATTCCTTTCTGCCTGTCTGCTACAGCAATTCCCAGTGCAGCTGATATCGACGTCGATGCATGGCCGGTGCCAAACGAATCATACTCGCTTTCACTCATCTTTGGAAATCCGCTTATGCCTTTGTATTTTCTGTTTGTATGAAATATATCCTTCCTGCCTGTTAAAATTTTATGTCCATAAGCCTGGTGCCCTACATCCCAGATTATCTTATCATAAGGTGTATCAAAAATATAATGTAAAGCAACTGTAAGCTCAACCACGCCAAGACTTGCACCAAGATGCCCGGGATTTGACGATACTTCATCAATGATAAACTGCCTCAACTCCCTGCTAACATTAACAAGTTCTTCAGCCTTTAGCTTTTTTAAATCTGAAGGAAATCTGATTTTGTCTAAATAACTTAAATTATTGCTCTTCATTTAAGATATTTAAAATTAGGCTTTCAAAGTTAATAATTATTATTTACTTTATTTGAGGTTAATTGATTCATGTTGTAATTTCATCAAAATATTAAATATTAAAATAAAAATATATTATGAGATTAACTAGTATAGTTATTGCTTTGACCGGCTTTACATTATTAACCTGCGTGCCCCCCAGACAATTTAAGACACTTCAACATGAAAACAAGAACTGCCGGGAAGAAAATGACATTTTAAAAGGTGAAAATGAAAAACTGACTGTCGATAATAATGAATTAAGGTCACAGATGGAAGCCACTAATAAAAATATTTCCAGCCTGTTGGAAGATAGCACCAGGAAAAAAAGTGAGTTTGACCATTTGTTAGCCGAATATAATCAGCTAAGGCAAAGATACCAGGGCCTGTCAAGCTCACAGGAAACAATAATAAAAGGTAGTGATGCAGAAAAAAAGAGACTTCTTGAACAACTACAAGCCACCCAGGAAGATTTAATTAAAAGGGAAGATGAACTAAACAGACTCTCAGGAACTCTTGATGAGAAAAAAGCAAATCTTGAACAATTAAAAAATGAACTTGAAAAACGTAATGCCCGCTTAATAGAACTGGAAAGTATTTTGTTGAGAAAAGACTCTGCTGTTAATGCGTTAAAACACAAAGTGTCAGAAGCATTGCTGGGATTCGAAAATCAGGG
>CAZOLY010000231.1:0-3600 GCA_964580815.1 uncultured Bacteroidales bacterium | reverse complement strand
CACCCGGAGTATCATTAAACGATAATGTACTGGATCATAAGGAAAATAACTTTCTTGCCTGTATCCATCTTGACAAGGGAGCAGCAGGTATTGCCTTTCTTGATATATCAACAGGCGAATTCCTTACAGCAGAAGGTAATTATGATTATATTGACAAGCTACTCAGCAGCTTGTCACCAAAGGAAATTCTGTTTGAGAAGGGAAAACAGAAAATATTCTTTGAACACTTTGGAGACAAATATTATACCTATAAGCTCGATGACTGGATATTCACTGAGGAATCTGCCTACGACAGATTATTGAAACAATTTGAAACAACATCATTAAAAGGTTTCGGAGTAAGCAATTTAAAGCTTGGAATTATTGCTGCCGGCGCAATATTACAATACCTGGAAATTACACAACATCACAAAATCAGACATATCTCATCATTGTCAAGAATAGATGAGGATCATTATGTGTGGCTCGATAAGTTTACTATGCGAAACCTGGAATTGTTCCAGTCCATAAATGAAGGTGCCAAAACCCTGCTCGAGATACTTGATAAAACTATATCACCTATGGGTTCGAGGCTCCTTAAAAGATGGATTGCCCTGCCCCTGAAAGATATTAAGCCTATAAACGAGAGACTTGATATTGTTGAATATTTTCTAAAAGATCCAGGTATAAAAGAAGAAATTGAAGACCAGATATTACAAATTGGTGATCTTGAAAGGCTGGTCTCCAAAGTTGCTGCAGGCAGAATAAACCCCAGGGAAGTTGTCCAGCTGAAAAATGCACTTTCATCAATTAAACCTGTTAAGGATCTGTGTTATAAATCAAAGGAAACCGGACTGCGAAAAATTGGCGAACAGCTTAATCCCTGCAAATCAATCCGTGACCGGATTGAAAAGGAAGTGCAGCCAGACCCTCCGTACTTATTGAATAAGGGGAATGTCATTGCCCGCGGTGTATCAAAAGAGCTGGATGAATTACGTGATATACTGCACTCAGGCAAAGATTTTCTGATCAGTATGCAGCAGAGGGAAAGCAAACGTACCGGCATCCCTTCATTAAAAGTGGCCTATAACAATGTTTTTGGCTATTATATTGAGGTCAGAAATACTCATAAGGATAAGGTGCCAGGTGACTGGATCAGGAAGCAAACCCTTGTCAGTGCCGAAAGGTATATCACCGGGGAATTAAAAGAGTATGAAGAAAAAATCCTGGGCGCCGAAGAGAAGATTCTTGAGCTTGAAACCGGCCTGTTTAATGATCTGGTTCTGAGTATTATTGATTTTGTTGAGCCAATACAATTAAATTCCTCACTAATTGCCAGGTTAGATTGCCTGTTGTCATTTACCAGATGTGCTGTTGAAAATAAGTATTTCAGGCCTGAAATAAACGATTCTCAAATAATTGACATTACCCAGGGCCGACACCCTGTTATTGAAAAACAACTGCCTCCGGATGAAAGCTATATTGCAAATGACGTATATCTTGACAATAAGAAACAACAGATTATTATAATTACCGGTCCCAATATGTCCGGTAAATCTGCTCTGCTAAGGCAGACAGCACTGATTATACTTATGGCCCAGGTTGGAAGCTTTGTCCCTGCCGAAGCAGCAAAAATAGGTTATGTTGACAAAATATTTACGCGTGTGGGAGCATCTGATAACATATCCCTGGGAGAATCCACATTTATGGTCGAGATGAACGAAACAGCAAGCATATTAAATAATATGTCAGAAAGAAGCCTGATATTGCTTGATGAAATCGGGCGGGGCACAAGTACATATGATGGTATTTCCATTGCCTGGGCTATGGTTGAATATATCCACGAACACCCGCGGGCCCATGCAAAAACACTGTTTGCAACACACTACCATGAACTGAATGAAATGGAAAATTCCTTTGAAAGGGTTAAAAACTACAATGTGTCGGTAAAGGAACTGGAAGATAAAGTAATATTCCTGAGAAAATTAAAAAGAGGAGGCAGCGAGCACAGCTTTGGAATACACGTGGCACGGATGGCGGGCATACCTAAAAGCGTCGTCAGCAGGGCTAACGAGATTCTGGCTGAGCTCGAAAAATCCCACCAGAAACAATCGCTGACAAAGCCGGTATCCGGACTGGCAGAAAAAAGGGAGGGTTATCAATTAAGCTTTTTCCAGCTCGATGACCCGGTTTTAAAACAAATAAGGGATGAAATAGCAAATACGGATATTGACAACCTCACTCCTGTTGAAGCCCTGAACAAGCTGAATGAAATTAAGAAACTAAGCGGACTGTAACCCAATGGACAGGGAGGAAAACATGGAGATTGAATACGTGGAAACAAATTCTTCATGGTTTAAAGATGAACACTCAGCAGTGGCTCTGCTCCGCAAGCTCATGGAGTACGGACTCAGAACCTTGCTTATATCAATGAGTCCCTTTCATAATGAATACCCCTTTATTACTAAACTTTATAATAATGGAATAAAGGCCCTGGCAGAAAATGCGACTTCAGAATTCGGATTTAAACCCCGGAAAGAATACTTAAATAAATGTCATTTGTGTTTTGATATAAGAAAATACCTTGTGAAGGGAAAGGGCATAAACTCAAAAGAACTGCAACCTGCAGAATATTATGATAATGTTTGAAATGTATTTGTATGCAGCATATAAATGATCTCTTTCTACACATCGATAAATATTTGGCCAGTTCAGATTTGTTTGGTCTTTTTCTTCTGGGAACAGGATTGTTCTTTACTGTATACCTCGTATTTCCCCAGATTCGCTATTTCCGGCACGCTATAACTATAGTCCGCGGTAAGTATGATCGTAAAGGCGATAAAGGCGACACCTCCCATTTTCAGGCATTGGCGACTGCGCTATCAGGGACAGTCGGCACAGGTAACATTGCAGGTGTAGCACTGGCTATTCATATAGGAGGACCCGGTGCATTATTCTGGATGCTTGTCACTGCAATGCTGGGCATGACTACAAAGTTTGTTGAGGTGACCCTGTCACATAAATACAGAAAAATAACAGAAGATGGCACAGTAGCAGGGGGACCCATGTACTATATGAAGGAGAGGCTTAATATTAAACTTAAAAACGGAAAGCAAATAAAAACAGGTTTAATACTTGGAGGGTTTTTCGCTGTTGCTACAATTTTTTCTTCTTTTGGAACAGGTAATATGCCGCAGATAAACAGTATTTCGAATTCTTTGTTTGCAACTTTTGGTATCAACCATGTTATTACTGGCGCTGTTCTGGCTGTTATTCTTGGTCTTGTAATTATAGGAGGCATTAAAAGAATTGCCAGTGTTACATCACGCCTTGTTCCTGCTATGGCATTTATTTACTTTTTCGGGGCCCTGTCAGTTCTTATTTATAATTATGATAAAATCATCCCTGCACTAATTGATATCTTCACCAATGTGATTACAGGATCGGCAGCCACTGGTGGTTTCCTTGGAGCGGGGTTCATATATGCTTTTAAAAGAGGTGTGGCAAGAGGACTATTCTCCAATGAAGCAGGACAGGGTTCCGCACCTATAGCTCATGCCTCTGCACGTGCCCACGAACCTGTTTCTGAAGGATTAGTAGCTATTCTCGAACCATTTATTG
>CAZOLY010000230.1:0-3639 GCA_964580815.1 uncultured Bacteroidales bacterium | reverse complement strand
TCATACAATGATATTTCCAGTGGCATTTGTCCGAGCGCATGTGTTGCACAGCTGAGGCACGGATCATAGGCCCTGATAGCAACTTCAACAGCATTCATCATTCCTTCTGTTATCTGTGACTTACCTTTCATTACTTTGTTTGCCACATAATTAACCGCCTCATTCATAGGCTGATTATTATTTGTAGTGGAGACAATCAGATTTGCCATTACTATCTGGTCATTCTCATTTATCCTGTAATGGTGAAATAAAGTGCCCCTTGGAGCTTCCACTATTCCCACACCCTCCAGCTGTTTTTGTCCCCTTGTAACCAGTTCTCCCTGAAGAACATCGGGATCATTCAGAAGTATTTTTATCATTTCTGCAGAATGCAGTATTTCTATTAATCTTGCCCAGTGCATGTGCATTGACATATTGTTTGGTTTACCTTGTGTATAAGCTTTAAATTTTAAAAACTCTTTCTGGGCAAGGGGTGTATCAATGAATTCTGCTGTATTCATCCTCGCCAGGGGGCCGACAGTATACCAGCCGTTTTTTTTGCCTATCTCCTTAAGATACGGAAATTTCATATAGCTCCATGTCCGTACCTCCTCATCAATATACCTGTCGTAATCCTGATAGTCAACATCGTGAAGAATCTTTTTTCCTTCTGAACTTACAGCACGAAGCACTCCATGGTATAAGTCCAGGGCACCGTCCTTTCGGACTATGCTCATTGAACTTGAAGGAAATACAGAAAAATTATCTATTAAATCCTTATTCTTTGCATGATAATCATGGAAAAATTCGAGTGCAGCAAGGGACCAGTCTATCATTTTATGAATATTCATTGAGGGATCAAGTCCGTTTAATAAATACTCCTTATCCTCCACTGAAAGGTGTTTATTTATTCCTCCCGGTATAGCACCCGTTCCGTGTATTTTTTTCCCTGCTGTTGCCTTTATAACTTCCTGTCCGTACTTTCTCATCATCACTCCCTGAACTGCGAGGTCTTTATTTTCGAAGATAATCCCTATAATGTTTCTTTTTAAGGGATCTCCATATACTCCAAATAAAAGGTCAGGTGATGCAAGATGAAAAAAATGTAATGAGTGGGACTGAAAGATCTGGCCATAATGCATTAATCTTCTCATCTTTTCACCTGTCGGTGTAAGTCCTTCACCTGTGCCTGCTCCGACAATAACATCCATAGCTTTTGCGGCAGCTAAATGGTGGCTTACCGGGCAAATGCCGCATAATCTTTGCACAAGGACGGGAGCTTCCCAGTATGGTCTGCCCTGAATAAACCTTTCAAAACCCCTGAATTCAACTATATGCAATCTTGTTTGCTCAATATTACCATCATTGTCCAGATGGATTGTTACTTTTCCATGTCCTTCAACTCTGGTAACCGGATCAATTGTAATTTTTTGTCCCATAGCTTTTCCTTCTTTAATCAAATTTTATATCATCATAATCCAGTTTTATTTCTTCACCATTGATTATGGCAATAAGTGCTTCCCATATAAGGTCTGCACCAGGCGGACAGCCGGGAAGAAAATAGTCAATTTTCACTATCTCGTGACAGGGATAGATCCTGTCCAGCAATATTGGGATCTCAGGATCATTAGGAATAATCTTATCTTCATTCCCAACTACTGTAACGCTATTTATATATGCTTCTTCAAGACATTCCTTTATAGGAATATTGTTCCTCAATGCAGGTAATCCTCCCATCAGGGCGCATTCTCCAAAAGCCACAAGTATTTTACAATTTGCCCGAAAATCCCTTAGAACGTGTATATTTTCACTGTTGCAGCATCCCCCCTCTATAAGACCAATGTCACAGACCTTGGTGAATTTTTTAATATCATTAATAGGTGATTTATTAAATTCCACCAGCTCAACAAGTTCCAAAATCCTGTCATCTATGTCAAGCAGTGACATATGACATCCAAAACATCCTGCCAATGATGTTGTTGCTATAATTGGTTTGCTCATTATTTACTATCCTTCCTATTTAGACATGTTAACATTTTCGATTTCGCTTCCAATAGGTTTTCCGTCATATTTACGTTTACCTATAGGTATACTAAATCCTTTTTCTTTATATATAATAGAACCAACCGGACAAACATCCATGGCTTTCCGGGCAAGTTCGTCAGAAAGCTGTCTCCCAAGTTTGTTATCCACAATAACTTCTGCTTTGGTTCCTCTCCTGCGGTATGCGAATACGCTTCTACCCTTTTCGTCTTTGATAGTCCGGATACAACGCTTACATAAGATGCATCTGTTTTGTTCCTTAATTATTTTGGGAAGAGATGCATGTATCTTCCTGCTGGGAAACTGATAGGGGAATCTTGGGGCCATCATTTTGAAACGGTAGGCCAGTGCCTGAAGCTCGCAATTTCCGCTTTTCTCACACGAGGGGCAAAAATGATTCCCCTCAACAAACAATAGCTCAACTATTGATTTTCTAAGTTCATTTATCTTCTCAATGTCGTTCTCAATAATCATCCCGTTAGCAACCGGAGTAGTGCATGCAGTCATAAACCGGCCATTAACCCTTACGGTACAAATTCTGCAACCACCCTTGGGCTTTACTCCCGGGTAATTACATAAGGTAGGAATATATATCCCATTTTCCGCTGCTGCTTTAAGTATATATTGTCCTTTTTCAGACGTACACTCGATACCATCAATTGTAAACTTTATAATTTTTTCCATTTCCTTTTTTTTTAAACATTAGGTATTCTGTTGACTGCTTCACATGACTCTTTAATAGCAGCATTTAAGTCAAAATTACTGTCAAAATCTTTATTCTTCTGCACTCTCTCCTCATACAGGTTTCTGAAGTTTTTAATGCTTGATAAAATTGGATTGGCAGCTGTTTGTCCCAATCCGCAGCGACTTGCTTTTAATATTTTACCCCAGTTTGCCATATCGTCAATATCCTGCATAATGGCTCTTCCCCTGATCACTTTTCTAAGTTTGGTTTCCAGAAGCCTGGGCACTATCCTGCAGGTGGAACAACTGCCGCATGATTCTTCAATAAAAAACTCCATTGAATTAAGTACGATGTCAGATAGCAGATCTCTTTTGTTACTTATTATTATGATTGCTCCTCCAGTTGCCAGATCTTCATACCCGAGTTTTCTGTTGAATTCGTTGGGTGCTATCAAAGCTCCTGAAGGACCTCCGACGTGGACAGCCTGCACGTCTGATGCACCTGCCATATCAAGTATATCATTTAAAGTGATGCCCCATTCTATCTCATAAACGCCAGGATAGCGGCAGTCACCGGATATGCTTATTAACTTTGTTCCTGTTGATTCGTGAGTCCCAAATTCTCTGTACCATTCACTGCCATTTAATATTATCTTAACAACGGCACAAAGTGTCTCTACATTATTTACAGCTGTCGGCATTCCGAAATAACCTTTCCTAACAGGGAACGGAGGGGCATCCCTGGGTTCTCCCCTGTTACCTTCTGCGGACTCCAGCAATGCAGTCTCCTGTCCGCATATATAGGCTCCTGCCCCGTACTGGATTCTCAAATCGAAATTAAACCCTTTTTTACCACATATATCTTTGCCC
Organism: uncultured Bacteroidales bacterium; assembly: GCA_964580815.1. GTDB lineage: Bacteria > Bacteroidota > Bacteroidia > Bacteroidales > UBA10428. The sequence continues at coordinate 63 of CAZOLY010000230.1, read as the reverse complement.
AGATAATTCTGTTCCCTGAACCTGAGAAGAGTATCTTCAAGATATTTCTGCAGGTATTTATAT
>CAZOLY010000229.1:0-3690 GCA_964580815.1 uncultured Bacteroidales bacterium | reverse complement strand
CCTGCCGTGGCAGGTTATGCTTATGCTGTGAAAAATAATGATATCTATATAAACCTCTTTATAAACAGCGAAGCGGAAATCAGTACAGGAAACGGGGTACTGCAGATCGCCCAGTCATCAAACTACCCCTGGGAAGGGAATATAACATTCGAAATAAAAAATGAGGCTCCCATTAATGCCTCACTGCTCATCCGCATACCGGGATGGCTAAGAAACATGCCTGTGCCGGGTGACCTTTATACCTATAACGGACCCGGAAAAGCCGAACCTTTTTTTTATGTCAACGGAAAGCTGCAACAAATACCGGTATCCGGGAACGGATATGCACGGATAAGAAAAAAATGGAAACAGGGCGATAAAATCGAGGTAAGGTTACCCATGGAAGTTAAAAAGGTTGTCGCCAATAAGGAGGTTGCAGAAGACAGGGGACTGCAGGCCTATGAATACGGCCCCGTCGTATATTGCGCCGAAGGAGTTGATAACTGCGGAAGTGCACTCGATATTGTCATCCCTGCCGGCGCTGATTTCAGGGCAGAATACAATGCCGGTTTGCTTAACGGTGTCAATATATTAAAAACACAAGGACAGGTGACCAAAGGAAGGACCACCGAAGATATTACAGTGACACTTATACCATACTATGCATGGAACCATCGCGGCAATGGTGAAATGAACGTCTGGTTCAAAACAGAATAATCTGAATATTTTATGTAAATCGCGCTATTCTATTTTTTTCCATTCTTCATGAAGCTGAAATCCCGGCAGCTTATCCCCTTTTTCGTTAAGAGGCCCCGTCGTTATCATCATACTATCCCTGAACTGGCATTCATAAGTGCAGATACTTCCTATGCCACTTCCCCAGCTTATGAAATCAACTGTTTCAGTATATTTATTTCCTTCAAGCTTGTAAGTACCCCCTCCGGAAAAGAATAAATCTTCATTGGTTGTATCCTGCCTGATGAAAATAACATGTGTCTTCCCGAACATTTTTAACTCCCTGTCATATTCACTATTTGGGAATTCAACCATGGTTGTATCTGAATACCACTTTGCAGATACAAGTTCCCAGGTGCCTTCAACCTGATTTTTTTTACAGCATGAATTGCTGAAAAATAAGAATAAAATAGCAACTAACGGTACATAAAATTTTTTCATGACCTTGTGTTTTAATTTATTGATTTAGTGTTAATTTAAAGCAAGTTAGTTTGTAGTTCGATAAATGTCAAGCATAATTAATAGTTTATTTAATGCTTTTATTAAAAGTCCGGGCGTAACCCTCTAAAAACTGGTTCCCTGGAAGCAAGTATTAATAACTGCCTAAATTTTAATTAAATAACAGTATTTTTTATTAACTTTATTTGGTATCAGCTGGTTTTTTCTGGCAATTGTTGTAACTTTATATGTATGTAAATCAATACTTGTATGAAAAAAGCAATAATATTACTGTATCTGCTTTTTTCTCTCCCCGCTCTCCTCTCAGCCCAGGGAAGCAAATCATATATTGATTATAAAAAAGGCATAAAAGATATCGATACTATTCCCAGGGATGAAGCGATTGAGATACTGCTTAAGTTCGCGCCCGGCATTGACACGCGCATAGTGCCCGGAGCGATTGCCTACTCGCCAAGCATTAATGACGGCAAGACATTTTACATCATTATTCAAAATGGCGAATCCGTCACATATCACGGTTTCCTTATAAAATTTGATGACGTGTTGAATGTTGTATATAAGAAGAAAAATTTTGAACCATTCAGGAGAAGTATTTTTATTATTACCAAAAACAAGCGGTGCTACAGGTGGAACTATTGGGTGGCCTGCACCACGGGAGCCCAAATCGGGGACTATGACCAGTCAGCTCCCTCATATTCGGAAGGCACATGCGCCGATAATGAGCACATACACAAAGTCCTGGCAGCACTCGTTACAATGTGTCCGAACCTTACTGCGGAAAAGAAATATAAGAAGCTTGGCACAAATCTCTATGATATTATCGAATGAAAATCAGGACCTGCCCAAGCTGCGGCTACAAATACCCGTTAAAGGTTTATTACAGGAAACTGATTTTTAAATTCATTGACTCTAAATGGTACTGTGAAAACTGCAAATCGGTGCTTACATTTAACTTTGGCAGGAGGATACTGGTAATATTAATGGCTATGCTGCCCGTGTTAATATATAACCTTATCAGGACTGCATGGAGCAAACATCTGTACATGCCCAAATGGTTAAGCTATATTATGTTAGTCGTGGTAACATTTACCTGGGTGCTTATAATAGCAGGATTTGATACCTTCTCGGCAGTTGATAAAAAATAGGGGCACTGCCCTATTTAAAATAAAATCCTTATCTTCAAGCTTTCTTACTTTCTTAACACTATTTTATAGTACAGTTTATAATAACATTTAAAATATTCTATATGAAAAAGATTATCATTATTTCATTATTGGTTGCAGTAGCGATATGCGCAGTGGTACTGGTTGTATTAAACATTAAATCAAAAGAGGGTAAACCTCTCCCCCCTGCAAATCTTTATGTTGCCGGCGTATATGGTCCCGGTGAGCTGGAAAACGATACGGCTTATTATATGATAAACGATAGCCTGGTCAGCCTGTTGCCCGCAGGCGCCCGCGTCTCCGGTATATATTATTACAATAAGGATGTCTATGTGTCGGGAATTTACATTAAGGATGGCCGTACTACCCCCTGTTACTGGAAAAACAGCGAGCTGGTAACCCTGCCGGTTGAAAAATATTCGGCTTATACAAGCGGTATCTTTGTCAATGATAAAGGTGTTTTTGTTTCGGGCCATATTAATGATCCGGATAACGACATTACTGCTTGCTACTGGCGGAATGACAGCCTTGTTAAACTGCCGAAGGATGAAGATGAGACCTGCTTTACAAGGTCTGTTTTTGCGGAAGATACTATTGTTTATGTTGCAGGCTATTCAAATTATTCCAAAGAAAGGATATTTTATATTAATGCCTGCAGCTGGATAAACGGCGACAAAATACTGCTTGATACTATATCGTCGGTATTATCTATTGCTACACATATAGTTAAGGAAGATACAAATATATATGTCTCGGGGCGTGCTATAATAAATGACAGTGCTTATGTAAGCATTTGGAAAAACGGGGTGCGCACGGATATGTATGCTGTTTACAGTGAAATGCCGGATAAAGGGATGCAGATATTTAATTTTTTCGAATCTTCGGATTTCCTTATGATTGATATGCAAATGGGAATACTGAAAGTGCCGGGAACGAAAATAGCTTCATTTTCAGTAGCCGGTAATAATACTTATACACTGGCAACAATAGATGACAGCACTATATGCCTGGTTAATAAAAAACCTGTTAATCCGGTTAAGGATACCGTAAATGCCGTACTTAAGTGTATCTCTGTTTGTACGGGCGACACACTGATAGCAGGCATAGGTTCTGATTCACTGTACCTGTGGAGGAACAACCATCGCAAGGGAATAGCCGATGCCAAAGCATTGAAAGACAGGGCTAAATACTTTTTTATCGGACGGGACTAAAATTAAAGTTATGATAAGAAATATGATTTTTTTATTGTCAGTATTTGCCGTGGCAAGCTGCAGGCTGAATTTATACGGACAGGACAGTGAAAAGAGCCTGCCGGCCGGGGATAGCGGGGTGCTTATAAAAATTTCGCTTCCCG
>CAZOLY010000228.1:0-3943 GCA_964580815.1 uncultured Bacteroidales bacterium | reverse complement strand
AGTTTTTAAAGGAGTTTGAAAAAGAGGGTATATTGAAACTTGACGGGAAAGATATTAAAATTGTAGACATAGAAAAGCTGGGGGAGATTGGAAAAAGGGGATGAAGGGGTAATCATGGTCTCGTGGCAATTATAACATCTGTACCAGTAATCATCAGTAACATAGTTACCCCCCTGTATAAATGTGGAAAGATGGTCGGCATAGCATTTATATTATAATCTTATAAGGAAAAAATACCCTAACCTGAACATTCACGGATTTCTGTCTTTCAACTGTTCAACAACCAGCCTGTATTTTTCATGTATCATAGTCTGATCAAATTCCCTGAACTCCCTGAGAAGAGTTTCAAGCTCATCCCCGGAAAAGTATTTTTCAGAATCAGGGAAAAATATTTTATCCTCCTTTTTTATATGCTCCGGATAAAATTCAACCAGCTTATCAAGCTTTTCTAAAATTATGTTTATTGTATTCTCTCCCCTGATATATTTATCTCTTGCTTCCACAAGTTCAGCGACTAACCTTCTGCCGTATCTATGTTCTTCAATAAGGTCATTCATCACTTTTATATCATCTTCAGACATATTTTTTTTTAAACAATCACGAAACAAAATATCTTCTTCTTTTCCGTGATGAGTTTTATCCGCATAAATCCTTATAAAATCTACAGCCGTGTCTATGAAAATAATATCAACTTTTTTTGTCTCCTTAATTTTCAGTATTTCTTTCTTTATTATCTCTATCATTTTCTCAATTAAACGATGCTCGATCATTAATAATCCTCTTGGTTTCATTTCAAATTGCTCCTTTATTTATTTTAAACAGCCATTATTTGTCAGATTAATTCTTAAAAATAAGTATTTAAATGATCAGTTAATTAAATACCGGTACTTATTTTGTTTCAGAACCGGATAATGTATTTTTTAAGGAAGGGGACTCAATCCTTCATACCTGACGGTCCATTTTCCGTCTTTGGGAAAGCCCGGCGCAAAAATATCAGGGGCTCCCTCCCATCCCGCAGCCATCATCGCTACAGCAGTCAGAAGTCCCCCATTGCCCGGCAGATATACCGGCAATCTCTCATCCTGGTAATTGTGTCCGTTTACCAGATATGTATTCTTTTGTGTGTCCATAAGCAATGCATCTATAGCGAGCTCCGGTTCGCCTACACGTGCAGCGGCCATAGCCACCAATGGAAAATCCCAGCCCCATGTATTTTCCCAGTTCCATGACTCCATAACCTTTTCAAGTGTCTTACGCATTGTACTGATATCAACCGAATCATTTGGCAGCATGCCATATGCTCCCAGCAGTGAAGGATGATCATTCCTGTGAAACGTGTCTTCAAAAGTGTTTAAGGCTGTTTCGGCATTCTGGTATGACCCTTCGTTTTCAGGCAGCCTTGAAAGGTGGCTTAAAATATGGTCCCATTTTTCATTACGTGGCAGTCCTGACCTCTCCCTCCATTTTTGCGCCGTTTTCAGTCCGTATGCCCAGTATGAGAGTTCAAGGGCAGGATTCATTGTTGTTCGGGGTTCATATATTTCCTGGGCCGGTATAAGCGGAGGGCCCAGGACATACCTTCCATTTGTGTCATCCCAGTGTGGATATGAAGCCATAAATTCAGCAGTTGCAAAAACAATGTCTTTATACTTGTTTAGAGTGAGTGTGTCATTATTGTACCGGTATAGCAACTCGGCGTAATATATCGGGTGTGGCTGCTGCCATATAAGGAACACTCCAATATTCGAGGGACTTTCCCTTCCGTCATATGCTGCCATTTTAGGCCACCTCGCCCCGTCATATCCCTGCCGCGCGGCTATCTCCCTTGCCTCCGGTAAAATAAGTTCATACCAGGACACGCTTCTCTCCAGCTTCTCGGGATGACCCCAGAGCACAAAATGCACGGCATGCCACCAGTGCATCTCGAGGTGAAATTTCCCGTACCAGCTGTTGCATGTCAGTCCTGTTTCCTGCGGCGGCATTGACCCGGCGCATTGTATGGCCTTCAGGTATCTTGACAGAATAATGCGTCTTTCCAGTTCCTGTGCCCGCGGATCTTTGCTCCCTGATAAGTCTATGGCACCGCCTGTTTTCCAGAAATTATGCCAGCTCCTCCTGGAAGCATTGATAGTTTGCCTGGCACCGGGAAGCAGTTTTTCTTCCCTTTCTTTTGAAAAGCGGCATATAAAACTAAAGCGGTTTTTGCCGGCAGCAGCGAGCAAAAAGGAATGCCGGGCAGTCTGTTTAATTTCAGCAGTTCCTGACCACTGAATGCTTACATAATATTTATCGGAGTCAAGTTTTCGTTCAATAATAACGGACCGGTTGCCGCGATAAATAATCTCAGATGTATGTTTGTGGGGATTTTCCCAGTCAGCTGCATTTTTACCCCAGTCCGTCGAACCGTAGGGAAAATCAAAGGAAATGCCAATCCTCTTTTTCTTAAGAAGCCTGGAATGAATATCCACAGCAACCTGGTCAATATCGGGGTGACAGCATGTCCTGACTTTTACTCTTTCATTTTCAATGCAGAATGAGCTTTTGATTATACCATCCCAGATGTCTGAATATTGTTTTATGCCTGTTATATCTGATAATTCCGTTTTGCTGCTGTCTGACTTAGTTATACTGAAGCCAATTCTTCCCAGGTGCAGCCTGTGCGGGTTGGCCCTCAGCCACTGCCCTGCCCTGCTGTCCTGAATTGAAGCATAGGGCACCTGCCTTCCATAAGTATCAAAATATTCAAAGGTCTGGTCCAGTACATAGTTCTGTGAATCGGGACATACATGCCATCCCCATTGCGACTGTGTGCATAGGGGAATACCATTTTCATATGCCCCCGGGAAAGTCTGTAATCCCGTAATATCGGCTGTATATGCAAATTCGCCATTGCCTACTGTAAAAGGTGAAAGGGAATCGGCACTGTCCAGGGTGGGGATATGACGCATTACCAGTGCCTTACGGTTTATATGACCATTGCCCTTTATACCAGGTCCGTTATTATGGCATGAGCATATCAGAAAAATACAAGTGAATAATAATAGGAACTTATTATTCATTATACAGACTAATTGATGACATAGTTTTAATTAATAACGCAGTTATTACCAAAAACCATGCGGGTTAATTCAATATGTTGCACGCTAAAATATTACCTGGTTAAAATTTTTATCAGTTCAATATTTGGTTCCAGGTTTTTGAGGTTCTTCCTGTCCCATTTCACGATGCAGAAATCACCCTTGTAATCCCAGTTGGCATAAGCTATGCTGTTTTCCCTGAAAATATCTGTAATATCCTGATAATATTTCAGTCTCATTTCTTCGGGCACAGATGGCAGGCAGCCAAACTCATTGCAGTAAAGCTGCAATCCCAGCTCCCCTGCTTTATCTATAGCCTCCCGGATAATAGACTGGAGTTTTTCCTTGTTATAAACGTCCCTGGCATTTTCTTCTTCCAGTCTTGACATGAGTGCTTCATTTTTTTTATCCACGTACTTCTCAAAATCCGCATCGGTTATGCACTGTCCGGGGTAATGGACCGGACCTTGATAATCTTTTGCAGGGGACCAGTATGCCTTGTAATGTGTCACAAAATAGGGATGGTAAGTATGAACGCTCAGGATAATATTCTTATCGCCTTCAGGAACCTTCAGATAGGGAAAAGTATATGGTTGCTGCCACATGTTGGAGCCTATTATTATAACCCTTTCCGGTTCTCTCTTTCTTATTATCTTTACTGCCCTGGCAATAAGCTTGTTCCACTGTTCATGGTCAGGTGCCACAGGCTCGTTCATTATCTCGTAAGCTACCATGTCATTCGGGTATTCATGCAGGTAACCGGAGAGGTTTTCCCACAGTTTCATAAGGTTATTCTGTGCAACGGTATCAGTCCATAAGGTCATCTGCCCTTCATTGTTCCTGGCATTAAAATGATGGGACCTCAG
>CAZOLY010000227.1:0-3960 GCA_964580815.1 uncultured Bacteroidales bacterium | reverse complement strand
TTTACATTGTCCCATGCACTATCAACATCTACTTTTTTCATATTTTTAATCGAATTAATTTTCTCCCAATCGGTTTGAATATTCTTAAATAATATTTTGTTTTTGTTGTTGCAGTCTATCCATTCATTGACAAGAGAGGCCTCTTCATTGCCACTCTCGCCGGACAAATATTTAGCTAAAAGTCCCCAGTTCATTTTATTTTCCTTATATCTGCTCATAATTTATGTAATAATAGTTCCATTTTATTAATAACAAAGTGTTTGTTTCAATATGTATTATTATGCTTCAACATAGTTTTTCAGGTTTCGTCGTAGAAGCTTTAATGCTTTACCCATATTTGCTTCAATAGTTTTTATTGATAAAGATAATTTATCTGCTATTTCCCTGTATTTAAGTCCCTCATACCTGTTAAGAAGAAATATTTTTCTGCATCTTTCAGGTAAAGAGTTTAAAGTATTGTTTATTATCTCGCTAAGTTCCTGCATTCTTAAAGCTTCTGATGCATCATTGTTATATTCTTTGTTCTGTTTTCTGTAATAGTCCTCATATTTTATTTCTATTGTACGATGGTTTAAATATTGAAGGCACCCATTATAAACAGAACGGTACAAATATGATTTTAAAGAAACACTAATATTCAGTATATCCCTTTTCTCCCATAGTTTGTAGAACAGTTCCTGCACAATCTCTTCAGCAACATCAAGATCTTTAATATATTTGTTGGCATAAATACAAAGGGCTGCATAATATTTTCTAAATACATTTTCAAAGGTTATTAAATTTCCTTCCCTGATTTCTTCAAATATCTTCCAGTTTTGACTCTTCATGTGCAGAAACTGTTGTTAAAATAACGAAATTAATAAAATGTTCTTATCGCCTGCTCAGCAAAAACATATTTAATTTGTCCGTACTAATTTTCTGCCTAATCTTTCTATTGCCATTTCAATTGACTCATCAGGTTTTATCACGTTATATTCACCCCAGTAGTCCGCATCCTCAAAATAGTTCACCTGGTCTATAAAAACATCTGAGATTCTTTCTGATTCTCTCAGTTTAAATTTACTGATATTTGATGTATCCCTGTCAGTTATTGCCATTTCGAGCATTGTAGTATAAATAGAGCGAAACAATTTTTTATCCCATTTACATTTAAACTTGGCCTCGGCCCTGACGTGATTCAGATGCCACTTGCCATCTATTGGCCTGTAATTTGCCAGATACCTGGCATCTTCGACGTCAATTTTCATGCTGACAGGCTTTTTTCTTACAAGCTCATTATCAGCCTGGGTAAGGGCCTTGTCACTAATACGGAAATCCAGTCTTGCTATCGCCAGGTTGTTGACATCGAGATATATTTTACCTTGATACAAAGGCAAATCAACATTATTTTTCTGATTAAATTCAATTACAAAGGTCTCCCTGTTATCAATATTAACAATCCCGTTAAGTTTATAATTGTAATATTTAAAAAAGTCTTCTGACAGCAGGGTAGAGGGATTTTTAACGACATCCAGCAATAAACTGGTTTTAGGTCCGCCCTGGAGCTTAAACAGGATAGTATCCATTTTCTTGACATCCTCACTTTTTCTGCCCTTGTATATTTTGATCCTGTCAGAATCAAAGTAGTTTTTATAGCTCGACTTGTAAATATCGAGCACTGCTTCAGATACTGCCACATAATTCCTGTTTTGTTTTATTGTTTCCCGGTAAAAGCCGGTTAACATTTCAGGATTATCGGTATAATTTTCACTTATCCGCATAATAGCTTTTCTCAGCAGTTCAACCGGATCACCCGTTTTAATGATTACTTCCTGTATAGGTATAGGGTCAGCAACAAGTCTAATCGTGTTTTTCATCATGTTCAATTCTTCAAGGGCCAACTCCTGCGTTTTATAGCCTACAAATGAGATGCTTATTTTCCCCTCTCCTTTAGCCAACGGCACTTTAAGAATGAATTCACCGTCAAGATTTGAGACAGTCCCTATACTTGAACGTTCAAGATATACGTTTGCAAATGCAACGGGGTCCTTGGTTTCACTGTCTAATATTTTCCCTGAGTAGGTATAATAAGGAACACTATCGTTCATTCCTGACTTACCACCGAAAGAATCAGCACCGGATAACATTATGCTATTTACGCATATTGCAATTATTATAATACCGGCTGCTTTCAGACTCAAAATTTTATTTATTGTTTTCATGACTGTATTTAATTAAATTACTAAATTAATTTTCATTTTTTAAAAATTATTACTTTTTCAACCAATTCCAAAAGGCCTTTCTAACCTTAAGATTGGTAAGTTCGATTTTACCCTATGGAATTATTTAATATTAACAAGTCAGATTTTGGCCAATAGCTGTTAATTGCACAAAACATGCTTAATTAAGATTATTCATAAATAATTGATATGGAATAGATTTTTTTTATTTACTTTTATTTCGTAATATTCCCGCTAATGATAGTAATAATATGCATATTAACGCATTTTATACTTTTTTTTGATTCAATGATCTAACAAAAATACAGGATACTATCTTCATATATGCATATGTGATTCAAATAAACATGTTAATATGAAAGCAAAATTTCATTATATCGCATTGCTCACATGTATGTTTATGATGACAGGCATTTTTTGCCAGGAGCCTTATGTACTTTACATATGTGATAGTACCAATGATGCAGGATTTACTGACATTCTCGAAGATGCAGGTTATAATGTGGTTCGTATCATACGTGAATACCGGGGCACTTTTGATCCTGATGAACTGGATTATGCCAATAATGCTTCTCTTATTATTATGAGCCGTAATTGTTCTTCAGTGGAGTATGGAGGTACCGAAGAGCTTGCAGCACAATGGAATGGTATCCGGGCCCCGATTCTTGACCTGAGTGTCTTTTCAGCAAGAAATAACCGGTGGCAGTGGTTTAATACATATTCTGTAACCTGCGAAGGAGATACTATAACAATACCTGCTTCAACAGCTTCGCATCCTGTTTATGAAGGCATTGAAACTTCAGAAAAACCGGAGATATATTCGGGACCGGGTTCTGATTATATAAACCTGACTGATGCCGGTAACGGTAAGGTAATAGCATATAATTCTTCTGCAACAGGAATATTTATTGCTGAATGGAATGCAGGCACACCTTTCTATGACGGGACGACCTATACTCCTGCCGGCAAACGGGTTTTCTTTGCAGCAGGTGAATCAGACTGCGGTCCTTCATCCGGACAAAACATGTCAGCTTATAATCTTAATGGAACGGGTAAAAAAATGTTTCTGAACATGGTGAACTATTTAATTCCTGCTGCCACATTTTATAAATTCCCGGACGGACTTGCGCCTGTCATTGATGGACAGGTTGATCCTCTGTGGACATATGTAGATGCATATGCTTTAAAATTATATGATCTCTATAATCCGCCTGCCGGGGCGCCTACACTTAGCCTGGCTACGTGGAGAGCAGCATGGAATGATACGGCAATTTTTATCATTATTAAGGTTGACGATGATGATTTTTACCCTGACTACGCAGCCGGCAGTACTCTTAACTGGGAATATGACAAAGCAGAGATCTATTTTGATCTTAATGTTGGTGAGCTGGATGATGGCTTGGGACCGGCAACAGCTAACAGTGGCCATGTTCAGATTGCCGAACCATTTTATGAGGGCCAGAATCCTTATATTTCAGAGTTGATCACGTGGAACGGGTATCATATGAAGCTTGCTTACCAGGTTGATGATCCCGACTATATATATGAATACGCTATTGATATAAGTAATCTTCTGGATAAGTATAATAATGTCCTTGATCCGTCATCAGGACCTGTTATTGGTTATGATATAGCTATTATTGACCGTGATGAGGGTGATGCAGGAAAGAGAACTGCCGTGTGGAGGAATACGGGAGAACACGGTCTGTCATGGATTAATATGGATGATTGTGGCGAAGTG
>CAZOLY010000226.1:0-4076 GCA_964580815.1 uncultured Bacteroidales bacterium | reverse complement strand
CTTATCAAACAAATTCAAACCGTTATCCGCTGTACCAAACCATAGTTTTTTCTCTCTGTCTTCAAAAATAACCTCAATTGCATTACTGCTTAAAGTAGGGCTATTATCTGCACGGGAAAAATTGATGCACGAAAATTTCTGGTCAGGACTTCTTTTCAGAATTACCATACCATATAACGTACATACCCAAAAGGAACCTTCAGAATCTTCAAGCATTGCAGAGACATAGGCTGATTCTGTAAGTATATCTGATTGGTTGCTGCAATTTACCTGATCAAATTTATTTGTGACTGTATTATACTTAAATAATCCGCTTCCTGCTGTACCGGCCCAAATATTTCCTTTTGAATCTTCATACAGACATAATATATTATTGTTGCCACCACCCTGTTCACTTTCTATATTATAGTTTTCAATTTTCACCCCGTTTTTATTCAAACGGTCTATTCCTCCGGCCCAGGTACCAATCCATAAATTTTCCTTTGAATCATATAAAATGGCCTTTATGGCATTATTAACAAGAGAATTATCGCCTTCAGAATTAATTATAATTTTGTTGAACCTGCGAGTCTCAGGGTCAAATCTGCATATTCCTCCTCCATCCGTTGCTATCCAAACATTTCCCTGGTTATCTTCAGCAAATCCTGTTACATTGTTATCGGTCAGACTAAAATTATTAACCGGATTTTTTTGGAAAGATTCAAATTTGCTGAAGTTTTCGTCAATGACATTTATCCCCTGATTATGAGTGCCGATCCATAGTCTGTCTTCATTGTCACTATAGAGAGCCCAGATAGAATTACTGCTTAAGCTGTGATTATTACCTTCCTCCACCTTGAATACCTTAAAGAAACCAGTATTTATTTGTAATCGGTTTAAGCCCCCATTTTCAGTTCCAATCCACAGATAGCCCCTGTTGTCTGCATTTAGTGAAAGAATAAAATTATTCGATAAGCCACCGGTCCGGGAATTATTATAATATCGCTTGAACAAAAAATTATCGTTTCTCTTTATTAGCTTATTTATCCCACCACCCCTAGTTCCCGCCCATAAATTTCCTTCTGAATCAACTGCCAGAGAAGTTATATTATTATTACTTAAGCTTTCGTGATTACCATGTTCCGTATAGAAATGCCTGAATCCTTCAATTTTATCCGAATATAGATTTAATCCGTTCTGTGTTCCTAACCATACATTATCTTCGCTATCAATAGCTATACAAGTAATTCGGTTCGAGCTAATAGTATTGTGATCATTAACATTATAAGAATAATGATTAATTATCTGTTTTTCAGGATCATAAACATTTACTCCGTCAAAGGTACCCACCCACAGTAATGATTTTTTATCTGAACAAAGAGCACTGATATAACTATCATTCAAACGAATTAAATTCTCATTAATGCTGCCTACATGAATAAAATTATCTTTATCTCTGTTATATAGATTTAATCCACCAGACGTTCCAATCCATAAATTATTGTTTTTATCCTCTACTAAAGCATTAACGGCGCTATGACTAAGGCTTGTCGAATCGTCCGGATCGTTTTCATATACATAAAGATAAATGCCGTCATACCTTATTAATCCGTCAATAGTGCCAAACCACATATACCCTTTATAGTCCTTAAGGATGCATGTAACACCATTGTACTCAAAATTCTGGGGCAATGATTGAAAAATAAGTTCTTTATTTGTATCATTAAATGAGTTGTTAAAAGTTGAACAGCCTGTTTGATCTATTTTATCTCTGTTAATCGGTAGAGTAAAACAAAATTGATTTGCAAATAAAGCAATAAATAATAAAGCAAGTGTATAGAAAATTTTATTCCTGTTAATGTTTGACTTCATAAGTTATATTATCTTGTTATTCTTGCTTCTCATCATTTAATATTTGAAACCAGCAAATCTCTTACATTTACTTTCAATGCATCAGCTATTCTGAACAATGATTCCATTGTCGGCTGAACTCCATTTGTACACCATTTTGAAACAGTGGTTCGGTTCACCCGTAGTTCAGCGGATAGCCACAAATTAGTTTTGCCATTTTCCGCTAATACAGCTTTAATTCTATTATAAACACGTTTTTCTTTAGCCACTTTTTCAGTATTTATTATAAATTAAACAGCAATATAAGCATTTTTTTAAAACAAAATATTAGAAGCTATATGCTAATATCACTGTATGATAAGCAACCATCAATTGATCATCAATAGGCGGCAATAAAAATTTAATATATCTAACCTTTATGAGATATATCTTCAGAATTTATAGAAATATTCATTGCAAATCTTCCTGAAAGCATTACAGGCTGTTAAATGGATAATTGTGCAACAATTTTTAAAGTATTTGGTCAATATTTTATAGTTCGTTATTGGATATTAAAATAGCTTGCTTAATTTTGATAGTTTATTAATACCTTTTTTAATAAAACTAAATTATTTACAAACCTTAAATTTTATTATTATGCGAAAAAATTTACTTTTTATCATAGCACTTGTTGCTATGTGTGTGAGGGTTGCCGCTCAACTTTCACCTATGTCAATTACAATTGATGGAACTACCAAAACAATTGAAGTTGATGGTTTTGCTGATGATGATCTCTGGTATGAAGTTGGTGGATTATCATTTGATTACTCTTTCCAGGAACCAAAAGCTGAATTATTTGACATTGACGCTACTTTACAAATTGCCTGGAACCAAGTCGGCCTTTTAATTTTCCTGGATATTACCGATGATCAGGAAAATTATTTTACTGAAGGTGATAACACCTGGGAACAAGACAATTCCGAATTCTTTTTCTATTTTGGTGAAGACGGAACCTGGGGCCCGGACGCAGAGGTTACTACTGTCGACAATGATACTCTTTTTAGTCAAATCCGTCTGCAATTAACTGATGAATATGAAACCACAACTGACGGTCGGTTTAAAGGTACATGGGGAGCTGCCCCGACTGGTCCCGCTGATAGCGCCAAGATGGAAGCAGTGGCTGTTCCGTCCGCCAGTGGATGGAGTCTTGAAGCAATAATGCCCTGGGCTATGTTCAGTAAGACTTACGAAGTAGAAGTAGGCATGAAATTCGGATTTGAAGTCTGTATCGGCGATGCAGACGAAACTTTAAGGGACAACCAGTTGTCATTGTTAAATGACAGTGGTACTGACGATGCTTATGAAAATAAATCATATTTGAACACTGCAATATTGGGTGAGGTTATTGCTGTTTATATCCCCAGTTATTTTGTAAATACGGTTTGTATTTACCCAACATTAGTAGACAATTTACTTAACCTTACAGGTAAAGTTACTTCATTGACTATCTATAATGTTAGCGGACAGGCTGTATTAAGTGTTAAAGATGATTCCATTACAACGGTTGATGTCAGTGAATTGCAACCAGGTATTTACTTTGTTAACTTAAACAACGAGACTACTCAGAAAATTGTTGTTCGTTAGTTAATAGGATACTACCAAAATATGAAAAAAGGCTGTCTCAAAAGGACAGCTTTTTTCTTTAAAAACTCCTTTCCCATAATCGCCAAAGCTTGTTTGAAACTCTCCATTGCTTATTTGAAAAATTCTATGCTGTAAAATAAATATTGATTAATTATTTGCGAAAGATTACTTTTATAATTTAAAATCAAGCTAAATTAATATGAAAGATAAAAATACCCATAAAAGGGATAAATTGAGTTCATTGCCCCGAAAAGACAATGAAAAGCCTGAAATATATTCTGTAAAAAGATATAAAGGCAATAATGAATTGAACCGGAGAAAATTTATTGGTTTAGGTTTAGCTGCAGGGGCAATATCATCCATCGGGCTTTCCTCATGTAATAAGGATAAGGGTGGAGAAAGTCAATGCAAAATGCAATTCTACCCTTCACACAGTTCTTCCATAAAGTCGATATGTTTCAGTCCGGATGGCAAGCTGCTTGCTTCGGGAAG
This sequence comes from uncultured Bacteroidales bacterium, assembly GCA_964580815.1. Lineage (GTDB taxonomy): Bacteria > Bacteroidota > Bacteroidia > Bacteroidales > UBA10428. The sequence continues at coordinate 131 of CAZOLY010000226.1, read as the reverse complement.
CAGTGATGAAACCATCAAATTATGGAATATGCCGGAGGGAACTCTTTTTAAAACATTGGAAGGGCATTCAGGCAATGTGAATTCTGTAGCTTTCAGTCCGGATGGCAAGCTGCTTGCTTCGGGAAGCAGTG
>CAZOLY010000225.1:0-4085 GCA_964580815.1 uncultured Bacteroidales bacterium | reverse complement strand
CTCTCAATCTCCTGATCCGTAGTCAGGTGCTCTATCCAATTAAGCTACGGGTCCATATGTAATTTACTGCCCGCCTGCGCCCGCCTTCCGGAGTATTCCATACGGGGGACAGGCCACGGCTTCGGCGGATATAGATTACAAATATAGGAAAAAAAGTGTTTAGATATATGAATGCAGTTTATGCCGGAAATCCTAAAATACTATACCTATTGATATGCCTGACCTGAATCCCGGAAACATGAAAGAAGCTTTTGCATCAACATAATCATCGCCAACCTCAATTTCTGTTCTTTCGCCAATAACTGGTATGCCATTTATGTCAACCTCAACATTACCACGCAGTTCATCATAGTCAACATCGGGATCATCTGATTCAAACCTTAAAGAAATACTGTTGTAAAAGAATCCCAGTCCGGCAAGATAGAAGTCAATTGAAACCCTTTCCTTAATTACCCAGTGCATACCGAACTGTACTCCACCGCCGAAACCCATTATTTTGCCTTTAATATTAGCAGTAATATCATCAAAATCACCCCCGATATCAAGGGTGTAATGGTTCAGCCGCAAGAAGGGGGCTATATAAAAACCTTCGGGTGCAATTTTATAGCTGGGATAAAACCTGTACTCAGGCATTATGAAGAACCCCGAAAGCTTATTGTCGGCATCCCAGTTGTCTTCATCAGAGAGATTATCATATATAAATGACGGAAGGTTTCTCGGTACCAGGAATCCTGCAGTCAGTGAAGCTGAGCGGCTGTCACTGAAAGTCCTTTCGTAGTTCAGTGAAACATTGCCAAGGGCAAGCCCTCCCAGTCCCAGGTTTACGACATTCTTATGTTCAGTAATATCCTGTGCTGTAACATTAGTTAGTTCAATTAACATGCAGATTAATACCAGCAATAAACTTTTCTTCATGGTTTATGTTTTAATTATTACTTATAAATGACCCAAGATATAAAAAAATTAACTATTAATCCAGCCGTTAAATCTTTTAATATTGTCATTAAATAAATAAAAGTATTATTTTTAACTGCTTAAGTAAATAATGAATTCTATAATTAATATAAAAATGAAAAAGTATTTTATCATTACGCTAACATTAGTTTATCTTGGTTTTCTACTCCCCCTTCTTTCATATTCACAATCAGGTGATATTGACAAGAAGCTTCCTGTAGATGAAAAAATCAGGATAGGGAAACTTGATAACGGGTTGACATATTATATAAGGTATAATAAAAAACCTGAAAACAGGGCCGAAATGAGGCTGGTTGTGAATGCCGGCTCCATCCTTGAAGATGAGGATCAACAGGGGCTTGCACATTTTGTAGAACATATGTGCTTTAACGGCACAAAGCATTTTGAGAAAAACGAGCTTGTCAGCTACCTCGAATCGGTAGGTATACAATTCGGGCCTGAGATTAATGCCTTTACATCATTTGATGAGACAGTATATATGCTTACCGTACCGACAGACTCGGCTGGCATTCTGAATAAGGCATACCTTGTCATGGAAGACTGGGCCCACAATGTTTCATTCGACAGCAGCGAAATAGATAAGGAACGCGGCGTAATAATAGAAGAGTGGAGAATAGGCCGCGGCCCCTGGCAGAGGATGCTGGATAAATACCTTCCCGTACTTTTTCAAAACTCAAGGTATGCTGAAAGGCTGCCAATTGGCAAGAAAGAAATAGTTGAGAATGCAGACTATGAAACACTTAAAAAGTTTTATTATGACTGGTACAGGCCTGACCTGATGGCCTTTATTGTCGTTGGCGATATTGATGTCGATAAAACGGAGCAAATGATAAAAGAGCATTTCGCTAATCTCGAAAATCCGGTTAATCCCAGGCAAAGAATTTTATACGAAGTACCCGATCATAAGGAGACCCTCGTCTCTGTTACTACTGATAAGGAGGCACCTATCACAGCTGTGACGGTCATTAACCTCTCCGATGTTGACAGGTTTGAAACATACGGTGACTACAGAAAAATGCTCATTTATAATCTGTTTACAGGTATGATTAACCAGCGGCTGGCTGAACTTATGGAAAAACCCGAACCTCCATTTATAAATGCACAGGTATATTACGGAGGCTTATGGGCACGCACAAAGAATGGATACCAGGCGTTTGCCGTAGTAGCCGAAAACGGTATAAACAAAGGGTTGCAGTCACTGCTGGAAGAGAACCTGCGCGTCAAGAAATACGGATTTACCGAGGGTGAGCTCAGAAGATACAAAATGAATATGGTGAGATTTTACGAGCAGGCCTATCGCGAAAGGGATAAAACGGAATCCGAATCTTATGCATCGGAGTATATGAGAAATTTTCTCGAAGATGAACCTGTTCCCGGTATAGAGTTTGAATACGAATTTGCACTAAAAACCCTCCCGGGAATTACCCTTGAAGAGGTCAACGCGATAGCAGAAAAACTCATTACCGGCAATAACAGGGTGATAGTTATAAATGCACCGGAAAAGGAAAATGTCGCTATCCCTTCTGAAAGCGACTTGCTTACCCTTGCTGCAAACGTGGAGCAGTCCGATATAAGTCCGTACGAAGATAAACAGCTGACAACAGAATTGATGGAAGCTCCCCCGGTGAAAGGAAGCATAGTTGAAAAGAAGCAAATTGAAGAAATAGGTGTTACTGAGCTGACACTTTCAAACGGAATAAAGGTAATACTTAAACCTACAGACTTTAAAAACGATGAAATATTAATGTCGGCTTTCAGTGCCGGCGGCCACTCTTTATACAATGATGAAGACCACCAGTCTGCCATAAATGCTGTAAACATCGTTGAAGAAAGCGGGGTCGATGATTTTTCCGCTTCCGATATGGCCAAGATACTCTCCGGTAAAACAGTGAGCGTCACGCCATACATTGATTACTACTTTGAAGGTTTCAGCGGAAACAGTTCCCCTAAAGACCTTAGCTCTCTGTTTCAGCTTACATACCTTTATTTCACGGATCCGCGCGAAGATACTGCCTCCTTCCGGTCATTCATCAATAAACAGAAAGGACTTTATAAAAACCTCCTGTCAGACCCTGTGCAGTATTATTATGATCAGTACAGAAAGATAAAAACAAACAACCACCCCAGGGCACCCAGGCTGCCCTCCGAAGAGGACTTAAACAACATTGACTTCAATAAGGCTTTGGAAATATATAAAAACAGGTTTGCCGACGCCAGTGATTTCACATTTCTGTTTGTTGGCGCTTTTAATGTTGATACTATTATACCCTTAATTGAAACTTACCTGGGAGGTTTACCGGGCATTGAAAGAAAAGAAAACTGGAAAGACCTTAACATAAGGCCCCCGGAAGGCAAGGTGGAAGAAATAGTAAAAAAAGGCATGGACCAAAAAAGTTTTGTTGCCATATATTTTGACAAAGAAGCTAAATGGAATGAAAAGGATGAATACTTGCTGTCAAATATAGCCCAAATATTAAACAGAAAATATATTGAAATATTGCGCGAGGAGATGAGCGGGGTTTATGGCATACGGACAAGTGCAGGAATAAGGAAAGTCCCTTATGAGCATGCCTATCTGCAGATAATTTTCCCCTGCTCACCATCGAACGTAGACAGCCTCACAAATGCAGCGCTGGCAGAAATCAAAAAAATTCAGGAACAGGGAGTATCTGATGAGGATATTAAAAAAGCCAGGGAAATACAAAGGCGTGAAATTGAAAAGGATCTAAAAACCAATAGCTTCTGGATAAGTAACCTGCAAAGCCATTACCAGAACGGGACTTCATTTCTGGTATTTACCGGTTACAACAAATTAATTGAGGACATTACATCAGAAGAACTTAAGAGAGTTGCAGACAATTACATCAATATTGATGAATATATCAGGGTGGTACTTATGCCTGATGTTGAAGCAGGGGAACAAGTGAAGATAGATGCAGAGGAACTGGTGGAGGCAGATTAACAGGATAGATCTGTTTAGTCGTCCTTGTCAGTTGAGTACTCGGCAGATTCTGAAGCAAGAATAAGAACGTCAAGGCCTTCATGGGTAACTATCTTGCCGTTATATACTGATTCCAGCTTGCTGGTCTTTTCATATTTCAGAAAATCCC
>CAZOLY010000224.1:0-4128 GCA_964580815.1 uncultured Bacteroidales bacterium | reverse complement strand
TCGTCGGGGGTTCCCCAGGTAGAGAGGACATCGACGGCCTGCTGCGCGACCACGATCGGCGTTCTCGCCTCGGTGGCGCTGGTGCGCTACAAGATCCGCGGCAAGGAGTGGATCACCACTTTGCTGATCATGCCGGTGCTGTCCTTTACGTCACTGCTAATGATTTCTGTATGGCCTGTATTATGGTCGATTTTTATCAATCCGTTTAACTGGGTAGCAAACCATACATCATTCCTGGAATCACACAGGATATCCCTGATAATATAGGATGTTGTTTTACCTGTCATATCATCGAAAATAACAGGTTTAAATTTTTCTGTCCGGGGATCAAAAAGGTAAGCTCCTGCTGCAAATGTTCCTATCCACAGTCTGTCGTTTTTATCGCGATATATGTTAAAAACCGAATTACTGTTCGGAACAGACTCATTCACATAATTATATCTCCTTTTCAAAATAAGTTTGTCTCCATATATTTGAAAATAATTCAGTCCTCCCTGCCACATACCAGCCCATAAATCTCCCCTGTCATCAATTTCAATGGCAAGCACCTTATCATTTGTTAATGTATTGGGATTTTTACTGTCGCATCTATAATTAATAAATCTCTTTTCAGAAGGATCAAAGAAATTTATTCCCCCGCCATCTGTTGCTATCCACATATTTCCATCTAAATCCTATGTGAAACAAGTTACAGAATTCCCGAATAAAGAGTTAATATTATGTTTCCCATGCCTGTAATGGGTAAACTTATAAAAACGCTTATCATAAATACTTACGCCGCCTGCCCTGCATCCAATCCAGATCATACCATCGGGACCGACAAATAATGTTTGAATAGCATTGCTTAATAAAGAGCCTTCCGATTCAGAAGTTTTATAATAACTGAAAAGTCCGGTGCCGGGATCAAATATATTTAACCCTCCTCCATTTGTACCTATAAGAATTTTACCGTCAGTATTTTGTGCCAGTGAAAAAATACTATTACTGCTCAGGGAAGTACCCTGACTTTTCTGATAAGTTGTAACAGTATTATTATTTACATTTATAACATCCAATCCTTTTGATACATAGCCTACCCAGATATTATTTTTATTGTCAATCATTAAGCTGTAAACTGAGTTCTCTTTTAGTCTTAATTCAGTACCTTGTGTATTGTACCTGGTAATAATTTTTGTTGCAGGATTATATTTGATTAATCCGACATCTTTTGAGTCTTTAAATGAGATCCAGATCAATCCGCTTTCATCTTCGCGAATGCCGGTACAAAAAATCAGACTATCCGGGTGAAAAGTATCTTCAAAACAGGCATTAAATATTTTATTTTCCCTGTCGAGCAAATAGACTCCCCTGCCGCATCCTATCCATAATCTATTACTACTGTCTTCAAATATTGCAGTTACTGATTTTCCAAATTTGTTATTATGATTATCATAATAGTTTATTCTTTCAAAATTACCTTTATTGCGGTTAAACCTGCATAAACCACCTGCTGTTCCAATCCAGAGATTATTCTGTTTGTCTTCGTAGATATAATTAATGTAACTGTTGGATAAGGATGTCGAATCTTTTTTATTAAACTTATATACGGTAAACTCTATACCATCATATCTATTTAATCCGTCGGCAGTCCCAATCCATATATAACCGGAATGATCCTGGCAAATACACAATACATCCCCATGAGATAATCCCATATTTGTAGTAAGGTTTTTGAAGTCTATTACATCCTGTTGTGCAGAACAATGAATGGAGGTAACTAATATAGCTATGAAATATATTAGTATTCGCATTTTGTAAATAATGAAAAATAAATCTTCGAATGATTCGTCTACTATATACTAATTTACAAAATTATTTCATAAATGCTCCGTATAATTAGCTTTTTCTTTAAGCGTAAAATACAAAATGCGAAACTAAAAGAGGTTTATTCCGATCAATTGATCTTACTGGTTTTTATCAATAATTATAGGTAATTCAGGCTTATCGCTATCCAATACAATTATTTTTGAATTTTGTGATTTGGCAAGCTCGGAAAGCACTTCAAGATATTTCATTTGCAGAACCTTTTCAGTCAACGTCGAATCCAGGATCCTGTTATATGCTGCTATACTTTCAGCCTCAATCCGTTGTCTCTCAGAATTCATTTTTGAAATTTTAATTCTGTTTTCCTGGGCCAGGATCTCCTGCTCTGTCAGCATTTTTTCTTCCATTGCCGCTCTTAGTGCTGGTGGAAGCCCAATGTCTGTCACATACAGTCCCTTTAGTATTATATTGTGTTCCTGCAGAGCGTTTCGGGAGGTTTCTGTTATTTCATTCATCATTACTTCTCTCTTTGACGAGAATAATTCTTCAATAGTATATTCACTGAATGATTTTATTGCCGATGAACGAATGGCAGGCAAACTGACTTTTTCATTGTAATCCGGGCCATAATTATTGTGAATAATGGAAATATCTTCTTCTTTAATTACAGTTAAGTATGTATATTTGATATCCATCATAATTAAATCTTTACTCAAAGCTGAAATCTCATCCTGTTTTGAACATACTCCGATATTGTAAGTCTCACTTTCATACTTTACTGTTTTCTGGGCACTGCCGGAACCCATTATAGTCAGGCTTAAAATAAAAGTTGCTATTGATCTCATATTATTTATAGTTTTTATTATTCCTTAACCTATAAAATTGTTTATAATACAGGAAAACCTAGTTGTAGAAGAGAGAGTCAAGGAATTTAATCATCCTGTCTATTGCAGGAGGGGCATCTTTCCTGAAATCGGTCCCCAGGTATTCATTTTTCCATGAATCAAGAAAAGCATGGGGCATGTCTTTATATTCCCAGTATTCTGCTGGCTGCCCTTTTTCTTTAAGTTTCGCTACGTACTTTTTTATTGAAGCCGGTGTAGTGGTATTGTCCCTTGAACCTACAATGCATAGTTGTGGAGGCAGCATACGTTCGCCCGAATCAGGAATGTTGTAAACCGGTGAAACCGCCTTATAAAAATCCGGATTATTCTCAACATTTATTGTATCTCCAAATATTCCCCTCGGAGTGGCTTGTGCAATCGCCCAAAAAAAATTGTCCTTTATTTCAAAGCTATCCAAACATTCGGAATACATATCAATACCAGGATAACTTAAAATTGCTGCCTGTACTGCAAGTCCGTTGTTTTTTGCTACTTCTTCTGCAGTAATGCCCTCAGGGAGAAATGTAGGATTAAATCCCCGGGAGTCACCTGCAAAACCATCGGATTCAAGCTTATTTCCACAAAGGGCAATCATTGATGCAAGGTGGCCACCGGCACTGTCTCCCGTAACTATTAATTTTGAAATATCTCCCTTATATGATGGGATATTTTCTTTTATCCATAGTACCGCCCCAAAAGCATCCTCAATAATCTGGTTCATTGTAACAGTATTTGAATTATCCCCCAGAAGGCGGTAATTAACATTACATACTATATATTCCGAATGGCTTGCGATATAAGTTGCCATACTGTCCATTACCGATTTATTATTAATCAGCCATGCCCCTCCGTGGTAAATGACTATCACAGGATAGCTTGATTTACCTGTCTCAGGAACGTAAATATCCATGGTCAGGCTATTCCCGCCGGGCTTTGCCCATTCAACATCCTTAATGATTTTATATTTATGTATTTTCGAATCCGGGGTGGCTGTAACCGATTGAGCAATTCCACATAGTATGAATACATATGTTACGATAAGTTGAATACAACTTTTATTCATCGTTGTCTGTTTTATTTCTGTACAATATAAATAAATATGATTAATTATCAAATAGTCTGCCTGCCGGTACCTGACATACCAATCCATCTCGGAACGCAATCCAGATATTTCCGGTAAGCATCCCCATATTTATGAAGACAATATTTTTCTTCAATGAGCGCTTCTTTATGAAAGCATACAGCCATTATTACACACAGGAGAATAAATATCCATGATCCGGAAGAAATGCCGGCACCCAGGCAGATAAAAAAAGTAGCCAGGTACATAGGATGGCGTGATAACCTGTATGCACCTTTTGTAATCGGCTGATCTAATGGTGTGCTCATAAAATTACAGGTAGCTACCGTTAATATTGTCAGACCAATAACAAATATGGAA
>CAZOLY010000223.1:0-4128 GCA_964580815.1 uncultured Bacteroidales bacterium | reverse complement strand
TAAGCAGGCCTGTGTTTCATTTAATGTTTACAAAAAGTGAAAGGTCAATACTTCACTTTTTTTAATGACCTCATTTTTACCTTTAATACCTGAATAGATCTTATAAGAAATATAACCCACAACAAGGATAATGACAGACAAAACAAGAAATTTAAAAACTCTTTTCATCCGTTTAAAATTTTATAATTATTTAAAAATAAATTCATTCTCACATGTGTTTAAATTATGAAAAATAGATATATATAAACATTACAAGCATAATCCACAGATTCAGACACAGTCCATATGTCCCCAGGGTGAACAAGAGCATTTTTGCCGGCTTTCGCTTCAAAACCTCAGAAAGACCATATGTCAGGACAAAAAAGTAAATAACCGTAAACAGGTTTGCCATTTTTAAGGGATAAATGAACCACTTGATAATATTATTGGCGTTGATAATATTCATCAAAGAAAGCGGATAAAAGTTATTTATATCATCCAGCGTATTCAGATCCAGTAAATATAAACTTATAATGCGTGTAATCTGAGCTAAAATAATAACTGATTCTGAAATAAGTACTACATGAAAAATTGACCTGATCTTTATTTTATAATTCATGTTCAGGAATATTATACCGATTTGAATACTAAATGTTATTAGGAATAATTTGGCCGCCAGCACTGCGGGTATTAGCAAATATCCAATCCATTCCAGCCTTTTCCTGAAATGAATTAATGCATTGATGCGTTCATAACTAAGTTGATCTGAGTAGGTATTGAAATATATTTTATCTGATATAATCACCCTGTTTAAGGCCAGAGCGCTAAAAATCAGGATCAGCGAGAAAACAACAAACAAAATCCGCTTGTCTGTCCGGTTTAATATATTTATCAGGTATTTCATCATTTAATAAAAAAACTCTTTCTCTTAAAGTAATTATTCAGACATGAAAAGGTAGTGGCTGAAGTTAATTCATCCAATCTGACCTTTCCATCTTCCACTAATATTATCCTGTCACATATATGAGCAAGATTGTATAAATCGTGGCTCGATATAAGCAAGGTTGATTTTAAAGCCACTTTATAATAAATAAGTATTTTTGAAAGTATTGTTCTTGATGTCGGATCCAGCCTGGAATAGGGTTCATCAAGAATTACCAGGAGCGGATTTATAATAAGTGCCGAAATAATTCCTAATTTTTCCTTATTACCTTCTGATAAGTATCCTATCTGTTTCTTATTTTTGAAAATCAGATCAGGTTCAATAAAATTCCGGAATAATTCCAGCCGTTTAATCAGCTCATTATTGTCTATATTATAAAAAACAGAAATAAACTTCAAATACTCCAGGGGGTATAAAAAATCAAACAGGAAATTTTCATCCAGGTAAGAACCCGTAAATGCCTTCCACTCCGTTTTCTTATTATTTATTGAATTTATTTCAATAATACCGGTATCAGGCTCTACAAGGTCCAATATCAAATTTAATAGCGTTGTCTTGCCTGCTCCATTGTTACCGACAATTGCGGTGCATCCTTCTTTATCTATTTTTAAACCGGGAATTTCAAGTTTAAAATCAGGTTTGTATTCTTTGACAAGATTTTCAATTCTAATCATGATGTCTGAATCCTTCTAACATTAAATATTTTCTTTTATTCAGGTTATGCACTATTCTGTTAATCCAGAATTTGGAAAAGAATAATATATTAAGTAATCCTGCTGCCCCGAGTATCCCGGGCACTATTAATTTAAAACTGCCGGGAACGATCTCAGTAATTACAATAATTACTATCCCCATAGCAATTGCTTTATATGCACTAAAGGCACTTAAAAAAGCATATCCTTCAAGGTTAAATGTCCGGCTTCTGTATAATCTGACCTTCTTTTTATTGTAACTGGCCAGTAAAACGTCTGTATACGGGTAAATGCCGATGTTAAAAACAGTTAAAAGCGTTAAGCTGATTAATTGTGCCGGCTCAAGCCAGAGGAATGGCATCAGAAGCAAAAGACATGCTATATTAATTAATTTTAATAACAGGATCTTGCCTGTAACTATGTCTTTGATCTTTATATTCTTACTGTATATACTGTCATAATACTTGCTTTCCCATGCAAACATTAATGCCCCATACATAAAATACACCGAAGATATCAATATATAATTGTATAAAAATATTTGATAACCCCTGGTAAGGTAAAGAAGAATTACAGCTACATAACCCACTATATAAAATAATAGTGTATTCCTTGGCCTGCGGTTTCTGAAAATTATTTTTAACTCATACACTATCAAATTCTTATATGTCGATGGAATATTACAAATCATCTTAATAAAGAGATAAACAATTGTGATGTGATAAAAAGACTTAATATACTGACAATCAATATAATGATCAGCACTGATGCAACACTAATCCCTTTTAAAAAGCATCTTTTACTGTAAAATGCAGCCAGTCCTGTTATAGCTGAAATTATGAAATTGGCAGCCATCCATTTAAGCTTTGCAATACCGGCAGAATCCGTAAACAGATTATTGGTTAATGCAATAATTATTATAATTGCATAAAGCAGGGAATAAATAAAAGGTACAAGTAATCCGCTAATCAATAATAGGGATATTACATTAAAGAATAAATACTCTCTTAATAATCCGGATCTGATTATTCTTTTTAAAAAAAACTGTACCATATATTTCTCTATTTTGAAATACATATCATGAAACAGTGCAAAGTCCTTTTATAATTAATATCATGTTCATAATGATTGTGTTAATAATAAATAAAAGGCCAAATAATTTCAGCCTTTTATTTAATTTAGTCTGCCATTTCACCTAACTGCGAATGTTATCATATTAATACTATCTTAAATTCGTTCCGCCTCCTGAAGGTGAGGTTGGAGTGCGCAAATCCCCGGGATCGCGGTAATCCGAAATCGGAGGTACGTCTAAAGAAGGGCCATATACGGTACATAAATAGCCTACTGCCAATCCAATAAAAATATTTGTAAGGCTATAAAGGCCACCTATGCTTGTGCATAATATCGCCCAATAAACCTTATCTTCTATTCCACCTTCAAGTTTTTCCATTTGTTTAAGAGTTAATTCTTTTAATTTCATAGTTTTAGCATTTTAAGATTGAACAATGGGATTATAAGCAGATCAAAATTCATAATACTATAGATTTTATACAAATAATTCCTCAACTTTGGATTTTAATGGTCAAAATATGGAGGTGAGCGGTCATGAAATCAATTAGCAAAATTTATACTGTAATGCTTTTTCCCCTGATCTTAGTGATAATCGGCTGTGGAGGTTTATCTCAGCCAGATACAGTCTCCGGTAAATCAATATACGATATACCTTTGAAAGGTATTATTTGTTAATATTGATTAAATTCAAAATTTATTCAATAACCCGAAAACAGTCAAAGTACATGACAAAAGACAGTTCATCTCCGCATCTGAATGATATTCAAACAATTTTCCTGGTCGTGCTCAGAATCTTTATAGGATGGCACTTTTTATATGAAGGTATGGCAAAAATTATTGATCCCAACTGGTCAGCCTTTGAATATTTAATGGACTCAAAGGGTATTTTTTCAGGTATTTTTGAATCTATGGCTGCAACCCAAAGTATTCTCAAGATCATTGATCTGCTAAATATATGGGGATTGATATTAATTGGGGCAGGCTTAATTTTAGGGATTTTCACAAGGTTCTCCACAATTTGCGCAATAACACTTTTAACTCTCTATTATTTATCGCATCCTCCTTTTCTCGGACTTGAATATATAATACCCCAGGAAGGTAATTATCTTTTTGTGAATAAAACATTAATTGAAATACTTGCCCTTGCTGTTTTATATGTTTTCCCAACAGGACATATTATCGGACTGGACAGGCTAGTACTGAAATTAAAAGAGTTACATATATATAAAAAACATAAAAATTAATAAATGAAGGTTAATAAATCAGGAAATAAAGCTGAAAAAAAATATAACGCATTACCCAGGCGTATTGGCAGAAGGGATCTTTTAAAAGGATTAGCTACAATCCCCGTATTAGGGGCTATTGCATATGGTATATACCGTAAGAAAAGGCTGTTCACGGAGTACACAAATAACATACTGGACGAGCTTAACCTGGGTCCCG
>CAZOLY010000222.1:0-4185 GCA_964580815.1 uncultured Bacteroidales bacterium | reverse complement strand
AATCTGAATAAATGGATAAGAATTTTAATAATCCGGGATTACTATTTATATCGGGTGTATATATCTTTAAAAAATGCAATCCAAAAAATATTAATGAAAATCCTATTATTACTTCACCCCAGGAACTTCTTCTTTTATCTTTTGAGAATAATATCGGCAACCCTAATCCGATAAATATAAATGTAAATGAGAAAATATCGAACTTAAAGCCAAGAATGGAAATCAGCCAGGCTGTAACCGTTGTACCTATATTTGCCCCCATAATTACGCCTATGGATTCGGCAAGTGATAACAGTCCGGCATTTACAAAACTGACCACCATAACAGTTGTTGCAGATGATGATTGAATAATTCCTGTAATGATGAAACCTGTAAAAATGCCCATAAATCTGTTTGAAGTCATCGCCGAAAGGATACTCCTTAATTTTGACCCCGCCACTTTCTGAAGGGACTCACTCATAAGTTTCATGCCAAAAAGGAAAAGTCCGAGTGCCCCAAGCAACTTCAGGAAATCCAAGAATCCGTAATTCATACTTGCCTCTGTATAATATAGTTTGTTAGTTGCATAAAAATACTTATATAAATATATACTAATAATTAATTAATCAAAAAACATAGCCTGATATTAATTTATATGTGTGTTGTATTTGTTAAAGAAAATGAAACAAAATAGTATATTAAAATGCAAATAAACAAAGTCATAAAATGTAACTTAATTCCCGATTTTATATAGTTATTTATAATCATTAAAAATAATTATAAAACACTGTTGAAACTAAAACTATAAGTAAACTTTTCGTTATATTTGAGCTTTTGAGAAAGCTAAATCCTCTGGTTATTAAAAGATTGCAACCAAAAGAGTAGTTCGCTGAATTTCATTTTTTTATATTCTTTTTTATCTGAAATAAAATTAAAATGCAAAATAAACTACAGGAACTTACGGAGAAAATATTTAAGGAAGGTATTTCAAAAGGAAATGCTGAAGCTGAAAAAATCATAGACAACTCCAGAAAAGAAGCTGAAGATATTGTTGGCAAGGCAAAAAAAGAAGCTGATAAAATCCTTAAGGATGCAAAAAAGAAATCTGATGAAATAAAAAAAAGTTCGGAAGCCGAATTCAGGCTGTCTTCAAAACAATCAATAAATGCTTTGAAACAGCAGATTACAGACATGATAAATGGTGAGATTGTGAATGTGTCCGTTAAAAAAGCTTTTAAAGACAAGGATTTCATCAGGAAGCTGATTGAAAGCATTATAAAAAACTGGAAACCGCAGTCAGATGAGGTAGCTGACATGTCCATACTTTTACCTGAGAAAGATGAAAAAGCAGTACAGCAATATTTTACCAAATCTATCAAAGATTTGTTAAATAAGGGAATTGAAATCAGATATGACGATAATATTAAGTCAGGTTTTCAGATCGGACCCGGGAACGGGAGTTATAAAATAAGTTTTACTGACGAGGATTTTGTTAACTTTTTCAAGCAATATTTAAGGCCAAGACTAATTAAATTATTATTTGCAGAAGAGTAAGATATGAGGCGTGAATACCATTGTTTTATTGCAGGACTTCCTGAGTTATTCCCAGATGCAAAAAAAATTGACTTTATTCTTTTTAATTTCAGGGATCAACTTGGCGAAGTGCTGCATTCTGATGACTTCAGGTTAATTGAGTCATTATTCTGGAAATATGATAATGCAAACATTATTAAATTATTAAAGGACCCGCAGTCAGATATTAATAAGCTGGGAAATCTATCCAGGGAGGATATTGAAGAGATTTTTTCCCTTGCTAAAGATGATGCATTATATACTTACAAAAGAAAGATTCCCCCATATTTCGGAATATTTATTGATGCATTCAAAAACGAGGCCCCTCTTTTTAAAGGTAAAGAATGGGAAAATCAAATTACACAACTTTACTATAATTTTGCAGTTAGTATAGATAATAATTTTATTCGCAGCTGGTTTGAATTTGAGATGAACCTGACCAACATATCAACAGCTGCCGGTTGCAGAAAATATAAAATGAATATTGAAAATGAACTTATAGGGAACAATGAAATAACTGAAAAACTGGTCAAAAGCAGTGCACGTGACTTTGGCATAAGCAACGAATTCCCTATGCTGGAAGCAATAATAAGGGCAACCGAAGAAGATAATATTATTGAAAAGGAAAGGAAAATCGACATGGCAAGATGGGAACTGTTGAATGACCGGACTTTCTTTCATTTTTTTACAATTGAAAAGATATTTGCCTATACTATACAGGTTGAAATTATTGAGAGATGGCTAAAACTGGACAAAGACACAGGAAATAAATTATTTAATGATTTATTAACAGGCCTTAAAAAAAGTTATGAGTTCTCAAAGGAGTATACATTATATTAAGTAATTAAAGATGTCAACAAAAGGAACAGTAAAAGGTATTATTTCAAATCTTGTAATTGTTGAAGTTGATGGCCCGGTATCTCAAAATGAGATATGTTTTATACTTTTTAAGCAAGTCCGGCTAATGGCTGAAGTAATAAAAGTAAACGGTAAAAATGCTTACGTGCAGGTATTTGAAAGCACAAGAGGGTTATTAATAGGTGATGAGGTCGAATTTACAGGGCATATGCTTGAAGTTGTTCTTGGTCCGGGCCTGTTGTCAAAAAATTACGACGGACTGCAAAATGACCTGGATAAAATGGAGGGTATATTCCTCAAAAAAGGCCAGTATACTCATGCTTTGGACGAAAACAAAACCTGGCATTTCAAACCTGTTGCCCATACCGGGGATATAGTAACAGCAGGAGACTGGGTAGGTGAAGTTGAAGAAAACGCCATGCCTCACAAAATTATGATCCCTTTTAGTTTTAAAGGGACTTTCAGGATAAAAAGTATTGTAAAAGCCGGCAATTATAAAATAAATGATACTGTAGCTGTTTTGGCTGACAGCAATAATAAAGATGTTTCTGTAACAATGGTCCAGAAATGGCCGGTCAAGGTTGCCGTCAAGTCTTATAAAGAAAAACCCCGGCCCTATAAGCTTCTTGAGACAGGAGTAAGAATTATAGACACTTTAAATCCTATTGTGGAAGGAGGAACAGGATTTATTCCCGGACCTTTTGGATGCGGGAAAACTGTTCTTCAGCATGCCATATCTAGACAGGCGGAAGCAGATATTGTAATCGTCGCAGCATGCGGGGAAAGGGCAAACGAAGTTGTGGAACTTTTTAAAGAATTCCCTGAGCTTGAAGATTTCAGAACAGGAAGAAAACTTATGGAAAGGACCATTATTGTTGCTAATACATCAAATATGCCTGTGGCAGCAAGGGAAGCATCGGTTTATACAGCCATGACCATTGCGGAATATTACCGTGCTATGGGATTGCGGGTATTGATGCTTGCCGACTCAACATCACGCTGGGCGCAGGCTCTAAGAGAAATGTCGAACAGGCTTGAAGAACTGCCGGGACCAGATGCCTTCCCAATGGATTTGCCGGCTGTAATTTCAAATTTCTACTCGCGCGCCGGTTACACTATTTTAAATAATGACGAAACCGGGTCAATTACTTTTATTGGGACTGTTTCTCCTGCCGGTGGAAATCTTAAAGAGCCTGTAACCGAATCAACCAAAAAGGTAGCCAGGTGCTTTTATGCGCTGGCACAACACAGGGCTGACAGCAAACGCTATCCTGCTGTTGACCCTATAGACAGTTATTCAAAATACCTTGAATATCCTGAATTTGCAGAATATGTTGAAAATAAAATATCAGATAACTGGATTGATAAAGTTAACGAGGCCAAGACCATTTTTCAGCGTGGCAAAGAGACCTATGAACAGATCAATATCCTTGGAGACGATGGTGTACCTGTTAATTATCATGTCACCTACTGGAAATCCGAGATTATAGACTTTGTAATATTGCAGCAGGATGCGTTCGATAAAGTTGACCAGTCTACACCGGTAGAAAGGCAGAAATATATGCTGGAACACGTTCTTAATGTATGTAATACCGAGTTTAATTTCGAATTATTTACAGAAATTGATATTTATTTTAAACGGATTATAAACCAGTACAAACAGATGAATTATTCTGAGTTTAAATCAGAGAAATTTCTAAATTATGAAAAGGAATTATTGAAAATTATTGACGAACGAAAGGTATCGTAATGGAGACTAAAGCTTTTCAGAAAATA
>CAZOLY010000221.1:0-4250 GCA_964580815.1 uncultured Bacteroidales bacterium | reverse complement strand
TATTATGTGACCCAGATATATTTTCTTCAGAAGAAATATGAGAAAGTGGTAGAATATGCTACCGGACTGCTGGATAATGTTACTGAAATAAGGCATGCCGAAGTGGCAAGGATGATCGGGGTGTCGCTGTATATGTTAAACCGCTTTAATGAATCAATACCCTATCTTGTATTTTATGTTGAAAATGCCAAAGATGTAACCGGGGAAGATAAATACCAACTGGCATATGCATATTATAAATCGGGCAAATATGATAAAGCGGCAAAAATGTTCGGTAACCTGTCAAATGAAAATTCCTTGCTGTGTCAGAATGCTTTATATCATCTGGCTGACTGTTATTTGAAGCTTGGTAAAAAGCACCAGGCAAGAATGGCTTTTGCTTCGGCATCGAAACTGGATTATGATCCTAAAATTAAAGAAGATGCCCTGTTCAATTATGCCATGGTGACATATGAATTATCATATTCTCCGTTTAATGAAGCGGTACAGGCACTGAATGATTATATAAGGCTGTATCCCGGTTCTCAGAGGACTGATGAAGCTTATAATTACCTTGGCCTGGCTTATCTTAATGCTAAAAACTATAGCATGGCTTTATCATCTATAGACATGATAAAGAATAAAAATGAAGAAATTAAAAAGGCATATCAAAAGATCGCCTATTACAGGGCTCTTGAACTGTTTAATAATTTAAAATTTTATGAAGCCGTAGAGCTATTCAACAGTTCATCAAAATATGGGAGCTTTAACAGTAAAATAAATGTCCTTACATGTTACTGGAGAGGTGAAGCATATTACAGGATTGGTGAGTATGACAAGGCAATTAATGATTATAAAAGATTTGTTGATATGCCCGCAGCATATAGCCAGGAAGAGTTCAGCCTTGCTCATTATAACCTGGGTTATGCATATTTTAAAGAGAAAAACTATTCCGATGCCTCGGTATGGTTCAGGAAATATACCGGGTTTGTGAAAGATGATAAAACCAGAAGATATGGAGATGCACTTAACCGTATCGGAGATTGTTTTTTTATCAGCAAGGATTTCTATTCAGCCATAGATTTTTATGATAGAAGCATTAAAGCCGCTATTACTGATGTTGATTATGCAATGTTTCAAAAAGGACTGGCCCTGGGAGTTATAAATAAGTACGATGAAAAAATACGGACCCTTAATGAATTGTTTAGGACCTGTCCGAACTCAGCTTATACGGATGATGCCCTTTTTGAAGTCGGGGAAAGTTATATGTCACAGCAGAAGTCCGATGCGGCAATACCATATTTTCAGAAAATAGTAAACACTTTTCCCAACAGCAGTTATGTCAGCAAGGCTTTGGTAAAATTAGGACTTATCTATTATAGTGCTGACAATAACGAGGAATCATTAAAACTATATAAGAGAGTTGTGGGCGAATACCCGGGAACCGAGGAAGCTCAAAGTGCCCTGAAGGGCATAAAGAATATTTATGTGGATATGAATAATATAGATGCCTACTTTGATTATGTAAATAATCTTGGAGATTTTGCCAGGGTTGATCTGAAAGAGCAGGATTCACTGAGTTATATTACAGCGGAAAAATTATATATGTCAGGTGATTGTGAACGCTCATCACAAGGTTTCAAGAAGTATATCGAAAAGTACAAAAATGGCAGTTTCATTCTGGATGCTTATTTTTATAAGGGAGACTGTAACTATCAGCTTAAGCAGTATGATGAGGCTATTGAATCATTCGACTACATTATAGGCAGACCAAAGAATATTTATACTGAGCAGGCATTGCTGGGGGCTTCAAGGATAAAATTCAGGCTTAACGATTATGCTGCTGCCCTTGATTATTACAAAAAACTGGAAGAAGTGACAGAAGTGAATAGCAATATGCTGGAAGCCCGTACCGGGTTAATGCGCTGCCTCTACTACCTTAATAATTTTTCAGAGGCCATTGAGGCTGCAAGGAGCGTTATTAACTCCGAGAAGATCTCAGCAGCCACGGAGAGGGAAGCCAGGTTTATACTTGCAAAATCTCTATATGCGAGTGACAGGAAGATGCTGGCATTAGAGCAGTTCCGGAAAATTGCCGGCGAGGTGAATAGTAAGGAAGGGGCGGAGTCCAAATTCAGGATAGCTGAAATATATTATAAACAGGGTGAACTCGAAAATGCAGAGAAAGAAATATTTGATTTTACTGAAAAAACTACTCCTCATCAGTACTGGATGGCCAAAAGCTTTATTCTCTGGTCAGACATATTTGCTCAAAGAGGTGATTATTTCCAGGCCACACAAACGCTTCAAAGCATTATTGATTATTATGAGGTCACAGACGATGACATTTTATCAGTGGCAAAAGAAAAAAAGGAGAAGCTTGTAAAAGAGCAACAGACCAATGAACAGCAGTCGCAGCAACAGGAAATGGAGATAAACATGGAGAAGGAGTAAACAGGAAGAATAATAGTTTTTATAATTAATATACGGGTTCTTTATGAAATTAATAATAATAATATCTGTGCCGTTAATATTTCTTATGCCAGGTATAAGTATATTTTCTCAGCAAATAAGCAGGGACGTGATAGTTATTAAGCCCTATGAACCAACAATATCGGATGCCGTTAAAATAAATGACCTCCCGCGAAATGACGATACAGCGGCTGTCAACCCATCATTTGTATATAACATACTGCCCGTCCGGCTGAAAACTGACTTTGAGCCAAAACCAATTAAGCCGGCGAAAATGACTATTCCCCTTGCAGAACTATATAAGAGCTATATTAAACTCGGACTGGGTAATTACTATACTCCCCTGGCTGAATATGGTTACAGCAGCCTGCGCTCCAAAGACTATGTGATAGGCGCTTATTTGATGCATAAGTCTTCACACTCCAAAATAAAACTTGATAATGAAGATAAGGTCCCCGCAGGTTATAGTAATAACAAGGTTGAAGTATCGGGGAAGAAAATTTATGATAATGCAGACCTGGCAGGAAATGTAAGATTAAACAGCGATGGCATACATTATTACGGCTATAATACCGAACTGTTTGCTGATACTTTTCCCGAAATCAGAGGTAAAGATATTAAACAAAGATATTTTCTATTTGGCACGTCAGCTGATATTTATTCAACCAGCCATGATTCATCTCATTTAAATTATGGTATTGGTCTTCAATACGATTATTTCAGTGATAAGTTCAATAACAGGGAAAACAATTTGAATCTCAGGGGAAGTCTGAGTGGTATAATAGGTAAACAAATGATTGGTGTGGATGCTTCACTGGCAAATTACCTGAAAAGTGAATCAATTGACTCGGTAAATAATACTGTGATAAAGGCAAGCCCCTGGTTCAGGAAGCGCACATCAGAATGGGAAGCTAATTTAGGCTTTAATGTTTATATCAATATCCTTGAGAAATCAAAGACATATATTTTCCCGAAGGCAAGCCTTGAGTTTAATATCCTGGAAGAGATAATTATCCCTTATTTTGGTATTGACGGCAACCTTGATGTCAATAATTACAGTTCTGTTGCAGCTGAAAATAAGTTTATAACTCCGGGCTTAAATGTGGCGAACTCCGTAAATAGATTTATTGTCTATGCCGGATTGAAAGGTAAGTTAAGTCCGGTAACTATATACAGATTTGATGTGACATATTCGCTAATTGACGATATGCACTTTTTTGTAAACGATACGACAAGTGATTATGAAAATCAGTTTAATGTTGTATATGACGATATAGATCAGATAAGATACCATGGAGAAATAAATCTTGATATATCAGAGAAATTTAACCTGATGCTTAAAGGTAATTATTATGAATACGTAATGTATAATGAAGAAAAGGCGTGGCATAAACCTGAATACAACATTGATTTTTATTGCAGTTATAATTTGAGAAACAAGATACTGTTTGATATTGATCTGATAGCAACAGGAAACAGATATGCGAAATCATATGAAGAGTCTGTTGATTTTATCAAACTCGAACCGGTTATTGATTTAAATTTTGGCATTGAGTACCGGTATTCCAGGATATTATCTTTTTTTATCGACTTTTACAATATTACCTCATCAGAATATTATATATGGAATCAGTACCCTGCACAAAGGTTTAACCTGCTAGCTGGACTTACGTATAAATTATAAATAATAACTATTTTTTTAAGGTTCTTAAATCCTTTACTGACAAGCTCTTGATTTGTTGATTATTTGTTGATATTTCATTGATTTATAGCACTTTTTTTAAAAATTTAATGGCCAT
>CAZOLY010000220.1:0-4321 GCA_964580815.1 uncultured Bacteroidales bacterium | reverse complement strand
TTTCATTTGCTGTCATGTGTCCTGTCACATAAACACCCTGGGTAGTGTCCTGATCTGTCATATCAACTTTCATGGTAATTTTAACGCTGAAAGCCTGAAATGACACTAAAATTAGTAAAAGAGTAAATAGTTTTTTCATGATTTTAAATTTTAAAAGTTAATAAATGAATAATTTATATGGTTAAAATTCTAATTAACATATCCCGGATTCTGCTCTATAATACCGTTCCCTTCAATGATTACGTCAACAGGTATAGGAAACAGAACCTGGTACGAGTGTGCGTTGGTAATGCCACGGTCTATGGCATACTGGATAAACTTGCCGTGACGGATAAGATCCAGCCGGCGAACACCTTCAGAGAAAAGTTCCCTGCCGCGTTCATCCAGTATGGAATCCCTGAACTGCTCCTGTGTCAGTCCGCTCCATTCAGGCACTTTTGCCCTTGTTCTAACCTGGTTAACATACTGGCAGGCTTCATCCGGACCGCGTTGCTCGTTTACAGCCTCGGCCACGGAAAGCAGTACCTCGGCATACCTGAAAACAACCCAGTCAATCGGGTAGTCAGGTCCCCCTCCTTCTATACTCGTATATTTTAAGGGGATAGCACCATACTTGCCCAGGTCCTTATCGACATTTGCTCTTGTTATCGTATCACCTTTATTATCGACGTACTCAGCTATAATAGTTGATTTGCGGTCATCGCCCGCGGAGAATTTATCATAAAAGTCCCAGGGCATAGAATACATGTACCAGCCTGCGCCCCGTTCAATTTTTACAGTATCATTGTTCGCATCAATGCAAAATCCTATCCTTATGCCTGCAGGGAAGAGATGGTGCATGTACCAGTTTGGTGAAGCGTCATTGCAGGGCACAGCATAAATAATCTCATTATTGGCTTTCTTTATAAAAATATCAGCATATTTGGGCTCGAGGGCATATCCCATATCCATGATCTCCTTACCTACAGCTTCGGCATCTGCCCATTGTTTTTTATGCATGTAAAGCCTCAGCAGGAGCATCCTGGCCACACCTTTTGACACCCTGCCCCAGTTGGTTGCATCACCGTTATATTTGTTGGGCAGCTCAGTATCATCCATAGCCAGGGCATCCAGCAGGTCCTGTTTAATGGCGTTGCAGTAATCTTCATCGGAAAGGCGAGGAAGAATTTCAGTGTCACTAAGTGTCTCAGGATCAAGTTTTACGTTAAGTGGCCCGAAGAAGTCATATAATATATACATTAACCATGCCCTCAAAATCTTTGCCTGGGCTATATACCTGTTTTTCACAATCTCATTTGCACTTGATTTTGAAATCTTATCAATGACATCTGTTGCCCGGGCCACAAAACGTATTTTAGCATATGTTGAAGACCATACATCATACGAATATGTTGAAGGTCCCCAGGTAAAATTCAGGAGATCCGCATCATCTTCCCCATGTATTTCATCTGTTGTCAGTTCGGAACGCATGAGGTAAGTGCGGTTATTGGCATTATATATAGCAGCATACCATATATTATCTCCCGGATCAGTATCGCCCCAGTGAGCAGTAAAGGGATTGTAAATAGCGATTACAGCTGCATTAAAGTCACCTTCGGTCTCAAAAAAGTTATCGACCGTCAGGTCCTGGTAAAACTTTGGCTCCAGTTCTTTCTCGCAACCGGATAATAGCAATACACTTACCAGGATAATCATTAATCTTATACAAAAAATATTGTTATTCATAGTTTTATGCTTTTAATTTTTTAAAATGTAACATCAATACCAAAAGTCGTCGACATTGCCTGCGGATAGGGATTTACATCTGCATATTCAGGATCAAAACCTTCATAACCTGTTAATACGGCCAGGTTTTCAACGTTAATAAAAACACGCGCAGATGCAATCTGTTTAATAAACTTCGCTGTCGGTAGGCTATAACCCAATGAAATATTCTTTAACCGTATGAAGCTGGCATCCCTTAAATAAAAATCAGAACTCAGATTATAATAGTCGTTCGAGAAACTATCATAATCAGTATTCAAATGATTATTAGATGCAGGATTATTGCCTGAATAGGGATTGGTTGCCACACCGGGATAGATACCGTCGGGATTATCCGTGCTCCATATATCCTTGATAGTTGTCAGCACATTGCCGGGATTATTTATAGAAATTTTGTATGCTGTACTTCCTGTATAGGCACTTGGTCCGCCCGGCGCATACCCGAACAGCGCTTTCTTTTTCAGGGATCCGTAAAAGTAAATGTTAAGGTCGAAGCCCTTAAAAGTAAATGTATTTCCCATGCCGAAACTCCATCTCGGGTCAAGGGTTCCAAGTTTAACAACATCCTCGATATTCAGTATTGAATCATTATTCTGGTCAACATAAATAACATTTCCAAGGAATGCATTGGGCATATACACAGGTCTGTCTTCCTCACTTTTTATTATACCGTTTGTTTCCCATCCGTAAATTGCCCTGATTTCATCGTTTTCACCAATATAAGCAGCCAGTTCAACTTCAGGGTTCCTTTCCACCCAGTATGCCTTATAGGTAGAAATGTTAAAATCTGTACTCCATGTGAATTCAGATCCGATTATATTCTTGGTAGCCACAGTTAGTTCATATCCTACAGCCTTTGTTGATCCTACATTAGCTGCAACACGGCCAACTGCATTATTCCTGGGAAGCCTGTTAAAGTCAAGAAGGTCTTTAGCAGTTTTCTCATAATATTCGAATGAAGCATTAAAACGGTTCTGCCACAATCCCAGGTCCATGCCCAGGTTCAGTGTATAATCAGTTTCCCAGGAAAGGTCTTTGTTCTCAACCTGTGCCAGTGTTACACCATTATAATAGGTAGAGCCGATTAAATACGAGAGGCCTGCACTGTATAGCTGCAGGGAATTACCAACCAGGACACTCTCGTTACCTGATGAACCGTAACCAGCCCTGAGCTTAAGATTTGATATGAACGGAATATTGCTCATAAACTCTTCACGGTTTACTTTCCATGCTCCTGAGATACCAGGGAAGAAGCCATATTTTTTATTTTCGGCAAAAATGCTCGAGCCGTCCCTTCTCCCGACTATTGATAATATATATTTATCCATAAGAGAATAATTAACCCTGAAAAACTGTGAAATCTTTGTACGTTCACTCTTATGGGAATCTATTCTGCTTGTTTCCTTGTTACTGGCTATCTGTACATTATTTTCCTCAAAAGCATCGGTGAAGAAGTCCCTCCCTACCAGGTAGAAACCGTCATTTTGGGTTTTGTAATACCCGGCACCGGCAACAACAGTTAAACTGCTACTGGCAAATGATTTATTATAAGTAAGATATGCCTCCGAAGTCAGGTTGTCAGTCCGGTTAGTACTTAACTCCGCCATTCCGTCGGGCATATTATACCTCTGTGCTTTGACGGGTAAATAAAAATTGCGGTTGGAAGTTTGCCTGTCAAGCCCGCCAATAAGATTAAGTGATAAATCGTCTATTATCTTTACCTCAATATTAGGAATTATATCAATCCTGTTAGTGCGTATTTTATCTTTAACAATTAAGAAGGCAGCAGGATTCATTATCTGCCTGTCATATGAATATGTATAATTTCCTTCTTCATCATATACGCCAACTGTTGGTGCAAACTCATAGGCTGCCTGAAGCATATTATACTTTTCCAGTCCGCCTGAATTTGAGCCTGTGGATACATTGTTACTGTTAATCTGGCTAAGATTTAATTTTAAATTAAAATTGATTCTGTTGGATATTTTTTGATCCAGGTTAACGCGACCGCTGTATCTTATAAAATCAGATTTCTCGAGTATAGCTTTGTCATTATAATAATTGAAAGAGGCATACACCGTTGTATTTTCGGAACCACCCGTTACCGAGATATTATGCTCCTGGATGCTGCCATCCCTCATCAGCAAGTCAAGCCAGTCAGTTCCTTTACCTATAGTATCTATTTCCTCCTGTGTGAAACGGGGAGTAAATTCACCTACGGGATTAACACCGTATGGTTCGTAGCGTCCGTCGAACAGGTATTTTTCATAAGACAGCCGGTTATGCTGCTCCATAAACTCTGTAGCATCAAGGTAATCAAAGTATTTCCTGGGTGTTTGCATGGTATAACTGCCGCGGTATTCAACACGGGCTTTCCCTGCAATTCCCTTTTTGGTAGTAATCAGAATTACACCGTTTGCTGCAGATGAACCGTAAATTGCCGTTGCACTGGCGTCTTTCAGAATATCAATTGATTGTATATCAGCGGGATTAATAGTGTTTAACGGACTGCGTTCAATACCTCCGTAATATCCGAGGTCAGTATCATAAATTTCAT
>CAZOLY010000219.1:0-4322 GCA_964580815.1 uncultured Bacteroidales bacterium | reverse complement strand
ATAAGGGGATAAAATATATATAAATACTCGCTGTTATTTGCAGCAAAATAGTCCAAATACTTTTGAATTATATGCACCAGATTTTTTATGACTACAGCAGCCAATCCCGAAGCAAGGCCAACAATAATGCTGAGAATTAATATAAACTGCCTGTCTTTTATATTATTCTTCCGCCAATTAATAAATTTCGCCAGTAATGAGGGCTTTTTCATAACCAGGCAAAAATAAGTGTTAGGATTCTTATTCTAAAACAGAATAACTTTAATTTTTTTAAGTTTGTATTAATAATGTAAAAATAGCTTTATTAATTTATTAGGATACATAATTCAGCAAAAAGTATATTGTTAGGATGCACACAAAGAACTTATATCCTGCATTAGCTTTAATTCTTACATTTAACCTGACAGTAAGTTTGTTTTGCCAGGTTGCGGAAAAGCCTGCTCCACCAGGTGTGTATTATGTTACAGTGGAGCCGGAGACAGGGAATGTGAAAATAGTATGGATTAGAAGTGCCTCAGATAATGTGCATATTTATATCATTCTGAAAGCCGAGCTTACAGGAGGTCCGAGTTATCCGCCTGCATTTATTGAAATCGGAAGAGTATCTTCAGAGGATTCCGTTTTTGTTTACCAGGATTCTGAATCATCCCTGCATTCCGATGGATATACTGTAGAAAGTGTAGATACCATAAATGATCTCAGTGATTTTAATCAGCTTACAGATAGTACGATTTATCTTAGTGCGGCTTTTGATTCCTGCAATTCCGCAATAAGCCTGGCATGGAATGATTATAACCGCTGGAGAGGTCATATTGAAGAGTATAATATATATCAGAATACAAATAATGGAACTCCATCAATAATTCAAACATTGGCTGAAGGAATAAATAACCATGTCATTGACAATGTCCAGGCAAATTATGATTATGGTTTTTATATAGAAGTATTTCATAATGATGGGATCAGGACATCAACATCAAACATGGCATCAATAAATACAAAGATGACAAGGCCCCCGGCTTTCATAAATGCTGACCGTGCTTCGGTATCTGCAGGTAACAATATAGAGTTATCATTTACAATTGATCCGTCTTCAGAATTAACCGGTTACAAACTCTATCGTGCAGATTCGGAAGAGGGCCCGTTTAATATTATTGACAGTTTCTACCGCCAGGAAAAAGAATTTATCTATGTCGACAATATTGAATATACTTCAGGAATATATTATTACAGGCTTGAGGCAATAAATAATTGCAGTCAGGTTGCAGCTTTTTCAAATATTGCAAATAACATCCTGTTGTCAGGCAATAATAATAACCTGACAAATTCACTGACATGGAATAATATAGTTGACTGCCGCGGCGATATAGATCGCTACGCACTGGTTCGCTACAGCGGTGAAACATTAAATATAACCGATACTATATATAAGGGTAAGCTGCTTTTTTATGATGATGAACTTGACAGTCTTTTAAATAATGAAGAATCCAATAACAACTATTTATGCTATAAAATAGAGGCTTCAGAAATAAATAATCCCTATATTGATAATAATATAAGCTATTCCAATACGGTATGCCTGGCAGTCTCCTCCGGTATTACTTTGCCCAATGCTTTTATTCCAAATGATAATATAAATAATAAATTCGGCCCCGTATTCAACTTCAGGCCTGAAGTATACAAGCTGACCATTTATAACAGGTGGGGAATAAAAGTCTGGGAAGGAAGTGAACCGTGGGACGGTGTTATTAAAGGATCTCCTGCTCCCGAGGGTTATTATTTATATCATATAAAAGTATTTAAACCAGATAATGTTCCTGCCGAAAAAAACGGGTTTGTTTTTTTATTTTACCGTTAATATTTTCCTGATTTACAAAGCAAAAAAACACTGGAAAATAGTTAAATTTGTATTATGACCACAACACTTACTGCGGAAGATATTGAAATAAAGCAGGCATTTGATGATCTTCTTGCCAACTGCACGCGCTGCAACCAGAAGGGCGACAGGGCTTTAATACGTAAGGCTTTCAAAATAGCGCTGGATGCTCACAAAGGAATGACAAGGAAATCAGGTGAACCTTATATACTCCATCCTATAGCAACTGCTAAAATTGTAGCCAAAGAGATGGGACTTGGTGCAAAGTCGGTAAGTTGTTCCCTTTTACATGATGTGGTTGAAGACACTGATTATACAATAGAAGATATTGAAAATATGTTTGGAGAGAAAATCGCTTCTATTATCGACGGGCTGACTAAAATATCGGGAGTCTTTGACAGTAACTCTTCACCGCAGGTTGAAAATTTCCGCAAAATGTTGCTCACTCTGTCCGATGATATGAGGGTTATTCTTATAAAACTTGCAGACCGCCTGCACAACATGAGAACACTTGATTCACTTCCTCCTCACAAACAGATGACTATTGCAAGCGAGACAATTTATTTATATGCTCCTCTGGCTCACCGTTTGGGATTTTATGCTATCAAGACCGAATTGGAAGATTTAAGCCTCAAATACAGGTATCCTCAGGTGTATGATGAACTTGTGGAAAAAATTAAGAGCAACGAAAAAAGTCAGCAAAAATTTATAAAAGAATTTGCAAAGCCTATAATTACCCAACTTAGCAAAAATAATATAACACATGATATAAGCGGAAGGCATAAATCTATCTATTCAATATGGCATAAGATGCAAACCAAAAATGTGCCGTTCGAAGAAATTTATGATCTTATTGCTATCAGAATAATTTTTGATCCTCTCCCGAAAATTCCTGAAAAAACACAGTGCTGGAACATCTATTCCATGATTACCGATATATATATGCCTAAACCTGAACGAATAAGGGATTGGGTAAGTACACCAAAAGCAAACGGATATGAAGCTCTTCATGCTACGGTAATGGGACCCAGGGGAAACTGGGTTGAAGTACAAATACGCTCAAGAAGGATGGATGAAATAGCCGAAAAAGGATTTGCAGCACATTGGAAATATAAAGATGTCAACTCACAGGAAAGTGAACTCGACAAGTGGGTAAAAAGAATCAGGGACATAATGGAAAGCCCCCATTCAGATGCTTTTGAATTCCTTGATGATTTTAAAATGAATTTGTTCGCATCAGAAATTTTTATCTTTACTCCTAAAGGTGATATTAAAACCCTGCCAGCAGAATCCACAGCCCTCGATTTTGCATACGAAATACATAGCGAGATCGGCCATAAAGCTATCGGTGCCAAAGTAAATCATAAACTGGTCCCTCTTAATCATAAGCTCCAAAGTGGAGACCAGGTAGAAATAATTACATCAGATAAGTTACATTCAAGGCGCGAATGGCTCGATAAAGTTGTTACTGCAAAGGCAAAATCCGGCATCAAATCCTATATTAAGGCCGAAACGAAAGACAGGATACAGAAAGGTAAAAAAATGCTTGAAGAAGAACTATTATCTTTAAATTTGAAACCTTCCTCAAGGATATTTAAAAAATTACTGCCCGGTTACGAAGTTACTTCCAAAGACGAGCTTTATAGCAAAATAGGTACCGGTATTATCAAACTGAACAACCTTAAAAAAATACTCAAAAAGAATACAAAGAATAAATGGATAAGGTATTGGCAAATCCAGTTTTCAAAATCATCGCAAAGAAACAAGAAACCGGTATCCGCAAACAGGACAAAAAAGGCTGATTACAGTTCACCTGTCCTTCTCAAGGAAAATATTGATGAGGAACAGCCTGATTATACTATTGCTAAATGCTGCAGCCCTATCCCCGGTGATGATGTTATCGGTTACAAGGATAAAAACATAAATTCCCAGGTAATTATTCACAGAAAGAAGTGTCCTAATGCCATTAAACTGCTGTCCAGTCACAAGGAGTTAATTGTTCCGGTGAAATGGACAACTCATAAGGTATTATCCTTCCTTGTTAAAATTGCAATTACAGGAATTGACCACTTCGGTATTTATAATGATATCACTACAGTTATCTCAAAGCAATTGAATGTGAATATAAGAACAATTAATCTTGCCAGTCACGATGGAATCTGGGAGGGGACAATAGACCTTTATGTTCATGATACTAAAGATGTTAATAATTTAATTATGAATATCAGCAAGATTAAAGGCGTTGAATCTGTAACCCGCGTAGAAACTGTATAAATCAATAATTAAATTCATTTAATTAATCTTTATTTTAAAAAAAATTATTTATATTAGCATCTTATTTTTAATTAGTCTAAGTTATGATTTCTACTGATATAAAAGATACGGTTAAAAAGATATTTACGGACTATCTTGAAAAAAAAGGACACAGAAAGACACCTGAAAGGTA
>CAZOLY010000218.1:0-4351 GCA_964580815.1 uncultured Bacteroidales bacterium | reverse complement strand
ACGGATGATTATACATTAGATCGTTCGTCTCAATGATAATCGATGCAGAATGGGATGACCTAAATAACAGGAAGATAGAGCGTATGATAAAAAACACGCGGTTCCATTATAAGTCATCCATTATTTGCAATATAGTAATAAGAGTTGTGGAGCTGGGCGGAATCGAACCGCCGTCCAAACAAGTAACCGGAAAGCTTTCTACATGCTTATCCTGTTATTGGTTTTCGTGTAAAGGCTGGTAGCAGGCAACCGAACCAGGACCTTATCTCTTGTGTTTTCACCCGGATTTAAGAGAATCACCCGGACTATCCCTGTTCACGATGTACCCCTTTACCCGTAACCACAGGGAAAGGTTTTGGAGGAGCAGCCCGTCCCCGCTACCTAGAGCAGGGATTAAGCAATAAATCTACTAAACTTCGATTAAGCTGCGAGCGCGAAATTTGATTCGCCATTTATATTAGTCGCATTTCAGTTTTGCGGGTTAAAATGCTTAGCCCGGCATGCTTACTTACCAATTTACCTTGCTGTCAAATCCAGATCAGCCCCAGGTATTTTTGCAGCACAAAATTACAAAATTTATGCCACTTTAAACAGCTGTCAGTTATTATTTCGCATTCTTAAGATCAACTATCATCTGCCTGGGATCATCAGACTTGAAAACGGCAGTACCCGTTACCAGTACATCAACGCCCGCATCGTAGAGCTTCGCAGCATTACGTATATTCACTCCTCCGTCCACTTCAATCAGCGAACCGGAATTCTTTTTAACAATAAGTTCCTTTAACCTTTTTATTCTGTCATAGGAATTTTCAATGAATAACTGTCCGCCAAATCCCGGATTCACAGAAAGAATCAGCACCAGGTCCAGATCAGCTATAATATCTTCAAGCAGCGAAACCGGTGTATGAGGATTTAATGCAACACCCGCTCTCATTCCCAGTTCTTTAATCTGGTGAATGGTCCTGTTCAGATGATCACAGGCTTCATAATGAACAGTCAGGTTATTTGCCCCCGCTTCTTTAGCCCTTTTAAGATATTTATACGGTTCGACGATCATTAAATGTACATCCAGCGGCTTTTCTGCTATTTTATGAACATGTTCGATAATTGGAAATCCAAAAGAGATATTTGGTACATAAACACCATCCATAATATCAAAATGAATCCAGTCGGCTTCACTTTCATTTACCATAGTAATCTCATCCTGCAAGTGATTAAAATCGGCTGCCAGAATAGAAGGGGCAATTAAACGCTTCATCTGTAATCTTTTTAATTTGACACAAAAATATAATTTTAATAAAACAAAAAAGAGGAAATTGTAATATTTCCCCTTTTTTCATTGTTATATTAAATAGTATCTATCCCAGGTAAGTTTTTAATATCTTGCAGCGTGTAGCATTTTTCAGGCGCTTGATAGCCTTTTCTTTTATCTGGCGAACCCTCTCCCTTGTGAGGTTGAAAACTTCGCCTATTTCTTCCAGGGTATGGGGATGTTTCCCGTTTAGCCCGAAATATAATCGAATAATGTTTGCCTCCCTGAAAGTTAACGTGGATAACACTCTTTCAATTTCCTTTCTCAAGGAGTCGGTTAGCAGGCCTTTATCCGGACTGGGAGTATCTTTATTCAGGAGTACTTCGTACATATTTCCTTCTTCCCCCTGCTGCAAAGGGGCATCCATGGATACATGCCTCCCTGCTGTTTTCAGGGATTCTTTTACATCATCAGGTGCCAGCTCTAAAGTGAATGCCACCTCCTGAACCGAAGGTTCCCTTTCAAATTTCTGCTCGAGCTCAGATAATGTCTTGTTTATCTTATTTATCGATCCTATTTTATTTAAGGGAAGGCGCACAATTCTGGCCTGTTCTGCCAGAGCCTGCAGTATTGACTGCCTGATCCACCAGACCGCATATGATATAAACTTAAAACCGCGGGTTTCATCAAATCTCTGGGCTGCTTTTATAAGCCCAAGGTTACCTTCATTAATTAAGTCAGGTAGACTAAGTCCCTGATTCTGGTATTGCTTTGATACTGATACAACGAATCTTAAGTTGGCTTTAATAAGTTTTTCCAGTGCTTTATCATCACCATTTTTGATCCTTCTGGCAAGCTCAACTTCTTCTTCAGCCGTAATGAGATCAACTTTCCCTATTTCATGCAAATATTTATCAAGAGAAGGAGTTTCACGGTTCGTAACTTGTTTAATAATTTTAAGTTGTCTCATATTAAATGGGACTTATTATTGTAAAATTTATTGTGCCGGTATCCCGTATGAATTTTTTTATAGTATTTATAGGTATTATATAAAAAAAGTATTACTTTTGAGATACTACGTGATATGTATTGATTTGCTTAACCCTTGTCAACGAACCTAATTTTTCTAAAGAATAAAAAGCCACTAAAATTAAAAAAAATTTATTAAATTTTAATATTTGTAAAATAATTTATCTTTTTTTTTGGTAATTCTAAGTAAATACTTATAATTGCATTGAATTACCGGAAAGAGTTAACCAGTTGATTGTAGATATCATATCCCTATACTAATTGAATATTATCCTATAAATAATTACATAACATCTTAATTTAATTTTTGGTCTCAATTATTATTATATTAATTAATATCCTTAATATATGTATGACATTTTAGAACTGAATAAAAAGCTGGTTTCAGAACTTAGAGATATTGCCAAGCAGCTGAAGATCAAGAAAACTGATTCTTTAAAGAAACAGGATCTGGTATATAAAATACTGGATCAACAGGCTATCAGTGCAACCGGTTCAAAGAGAGAGAATGAAATGATAAGAAAAAGACCGGATAAGCCGGCAAAGAAAGATATTGGAAAGGAGAACAATAGAACAATGGAAATAAAAAAACAGAATCAGCAATTTTTTAATAACGACAAGGAAAAATTAGTTAATGAGACAATTGAGTTGTTGGATAAGGAGCAAAGGATGAGGGATGCAGAGGAATTAAGCAAGACCATACCTAAAGATGACACTTTTGATGTGTTAGAGGCAGACAGGCCCGAAAAGAAAGATATAGAACCCTATGCAAAACCAAAATCCGATACAAGGCATCAGGATAAAATATATGAATTTGACGGGATTATAAGCAATTCGGGAGTTCTGGAAATTATGCCTGATGGTTACGGATTTTTAAGATCCTCGGATTATAATTACCTGAATTCACCGGATGATATATATGTCTCACAGTCGCAGATAAAACTTTTCGGCCTTAAGACGGGGGATACGGTAAAAGGAACTATAAGGCCGCCAAAAGAGGGAGAAAAATATTTTCCTCTTATTAAAGTTGAGGAAATAAACGGGCGTGATCCGGATTTTATCAGGGACAGGATTCCTTTTGACTATTTAACCCCCTTATTCCCGAATGAAAAATTCACATTAATACACCCGGGAGAGGCTGGTAGTCTGTCGGTGAGGATTGTTGATATGTTCAGCCCGATAGGCAAGGGACAGCGGGGTCTTATTGTAGCACAGCCAAAGACCGGAAAGACTGTTTTGCTGCAGGATATTGCCAATGCTATAGCCGCTAATCATCCCGAAGCATATTTGATTATACTTCTTATAGATGAGCGGCCTGAAGAAGTTACGGATATGGCCAGGAACGTCAGGGGCGAGGTGATATCATCCACATTTGATGAACCTGCAGAAAGGCATGTGAGAATAGCAAATATAGTACTTGAAAAAGCCAAGAGGCTTGTAGAATGCGGACACGATGTGGTAATTCTGCTTGATTCTATTACCAGGCTCGCCAGGGCTTTTAATACTATTGCACCAGCATCAGGGAAAGTGTTGTCAGGAGGTGTCGATTCCAATGCTTTGCATAAGCCAAAGAGATTTTTTGGAGCAGCAAGGAATATAGAAAACGGCGGGTCACTGACAATACTCGCAACGGCCCTTACTGAGACCGGCTCAAAGATGGACGATGTTATATTTGAAGAATTCAAGGGTACAGGTAATCTGGAACTGCAGCTTGACCGTAAACTGTCAAACAGGCGTATATACCCGTCAGTTGATATTACAGCATCAAGCACAAGAAGAGAAGAGTTATTATTAAATAAAAATTTCCTTAATAAAATATGGATACTAAGAAAATACCTTACCGATATGAATTCAATCGAGGCAATGGAATTTCTGAGGGAAAGACTGGCAAAAACCGAATCAAATGAAGAATTTTTGATATCTATGAATGGAGAATAGAACGAAAGTTCTTTGATTCGTGGCGGGCATAACCCGCTTTTTTTATTTATTTTTTAGCTAATTTTATGATAAAGATACTGCTGCATAATCTCTACTTTATTTTTAATTAAAATGAATTACCCTTAAATGTTG
>CAZOLY010000217.1:0-4393 GCA_964580815.1 uncultured Bacteroidales bacterium | reverse complement strand
GACATCAATAGTTATAGCTCACAGATTATCCACGATTGTGCACGCAGATGAGATATGTGTCTTAAAGGAGGGTGAGATAGTTGAAAGAGGAAAGCACGATGAATTACTTCTCTCAGACGGCGAATACAAAAAGTTTTATGAATTGCAGAGTTTCAATTAGATAACCGTTAAACAAAATCTGAAAAAAAGCACTTTTTTAAAATAGCAGTAATCAGCAACGCCTGAAATTTTATGTACAGATATTAATTACAATTATGAAGGTTACAGGTTTCACATTTATCAGAAACGCTATTAAATACGATTATCCTGTCGTTGAATCAATTACCTCTGTCCTCCCCGTTTGCAGCGACTTTGTTGTTGCTGTTGGCAAATCCAGTGATGGCACGCTGGATTTAATAAAGAGTATAGATAAAAATAAAATAAAGGTAATAGAAACTGTATGGGATGATTCACTGAGAGAAGGCGGGAGAGTACTGGCTGTTGAGACAGACAAGGCACTTAAAGAAGTACCTGAAAACTCTGACTGGGCGTTCTATATCCAGGGTGATGAAGTAGTGCACGAAAAATATCTGAATAATATAGAAAAAGAAATGGCAAGATGGAAGGATAACAAGGATGTGGACGGCTTATTATTTAGATATTTGCATTTTTACGGCTCTTACGATTATATCGGAGAATCATACAGGTGGTACAGGAGAGAAATAAGGGTTATCCGTCCTTCCGGAAATATCTATTCCTACAGGGATGCACAGGGCTTCAGAAAGGATAACAATAAAAAACTGAATGTTAAACTGATAGATGCCTGTATTTATCATTACGGATGGGTGAAAGAACCCAAAGCAATGCAGGGTAAGCAGGAAACCTTTCACAAGTACTGGCATAATGATGAATGGATGGAACAACATGTCGCCAAAGCAGATGAATTTGATTACGCAAAAATTGATGCCTTGTCTCTATTCAAAGGCACACATCCAAAAGTCATGGAAGAAAGAATAAAAAGGAAAAACTGGCGATTTGACTATGATATATCCTGCAACAATTTCAAATTTAAGGATAAGCTGAAACGTCTCCTTGAAAAAATCACAGGGTTTCGTATCGGGGAGTACAGGAATTATAAAATCATTTGAAGTATCCCGTTTTCGATAATTCACTTTCAGCAAAGGATAAGCATCATCGACCCAGGAAGTCATCATAAC
The DNA here is from genome assembly GCA_964580815.1 of uncultured Bacteroidales bacterium. Taxonomy (GTDB): domain Bacteria; phylum Bacteroidota; class Bacteroidia; order Bacteroidales; family UBA10428. The sequence continues at coordinate 3,197 of CAZOLY010000217.1, read as the reverse complement.
TAACCTGAACAACAGCCCTGCCCTGCATTATATATTTATCCCTGATTGTCCCTTCATAAACCTTGACCTCGCCGTTAACATTATCATGCGCAAATTTCACACTGTCCGACACATATCCGAATCCGTTATTATAAGTGTATAATGCAAAGTTGCTGTAAGAATCGGAGAATATATCCCTGCTGAATATGAATCCTTCAGATGATAATCCGAGCTGATTAAGGAGGGTCTTTGGAATGTCGGTCTGAGAGGCATATTTTAATATCACTGTATCGGACTTTACCGCACCGCCAATCCAGAGCATCGGTATTGAGTGTGTTATGCTAATATCTACAGGTGTATTCCAGGGGTATATGCTTCCATGATCAGAGACAAATATTATCAGTGTATTATTCCACCAGCTACGCAGCTTCGCTTTGGCAACAAAACTGCCAATACAGCTGTCGGTATAAAATGCAGAATTAAACAGTTTGGTATTAATATCATTACCTTCAAAATGAGATTTTACAGGGATGTCAAATGGTTCATGATTACTTAATGTAAAGAAAACCCTGAAGAAAGGCATATTTGTATCTTTATCAATATCTGCAAAAATCCTTTCAAACATTATATGATCAGGGATACCCCAGCTTGTAATATCCTGGGATGACGGAAAATCCTTTTCAGAAATAATATTCCTGAAGTCTCCATTAATAAGATAAGAACGGAGGTTAAAAAAATCTATATCACCGCCGTAATAGAAAGCTGTGGAATAGCCATTTTCTGCCAGCACCCTGGAAACAAAGGGTAATTTCTGCGTCTTTTTTGGAAACTTCATTATCGAAGTGATGCCGTGTGCAGGATAGCCGCTTATAATTGCTGCTAATCCCTTATCTGAACGGGAACCGCTGGCATAGAAGTTTGAGAAAAAAATACCTTCACTCATAAGCTTGTTAAAGTTCGGTGTAATATCTTTCCTGCCTCCTGCTTGTGCGGTCAACTTGGATGTAAAGGACTCCAGTATTACCAGTACAATATTTGGTTTATCTGTTTTTAGCAATATATGGGTTTCCCCGTCACGATTATATACTTCATAAACAATATTCCTCGCAGTTTCATTCTCACAAAAAATAAACGGATTGCTTTTTGTTTCTTTATGTGTGAAAGAATCTCCAATATTCCACAGTAAATTTACAGCCGCATGGTTAGCAAATGAATTCTCATGGAAATATGCAGTGCTGAGATTTACAGGCGAAGTGCCAAATCCCCCTCTTATAGGAATAATCAACAATGGCAGAATAATAATAAATAAGATTGATATTGAAATTTTTCCCTTGCCTGCGTTTTTTATAAAAACCGCTACATATCTCAGATATAAGTGTATTAAAGCAAGCGAAAATGCCGTAATAAATAAAAGCGCTAAGACTATAGTATACCATCTGACAGATGCCAGCATCTCCTTTGGCTTATTTATATATAGCATTGGTGTATTGTCGAGTCTGAATCCCCAGTATTTATATAATTCAAGGTCTGTTGCCGTAAAAATTACAGATAATACCAGTATTACTATTGTATAAACATTTAAGATATAATAAACGATTTTACTGTTAAGGATTGAAGAAAAAAAAAGCACCATTACAGGGAATATGAGTATATAACCAATTGTTGAAAAGTCAAGTTTCATCCCGTGAATGAAAACTCCAATCCAGTCAGCAAAGCTTAATTTAAATGATTGAGAATTATGATAGAATAAAAAAATAAGTTTGCTTGCTATAAAAAAAGCATACCAGAATAAGATATATGCAACAAAAAACTTTGTCCTGTTTTTCATAATACTGCCAAATAAAATTATAGAAGCCCAAATTTAGAATAAATTTTATATTGTTGCCATTAACTAAATATTATAAAAGAATTATGAAAAATTATTAAGGTGTATTATTTTAGCATTCTTTATATTACGAGGCAGTTTTTAAATCATCTCATTATATCAGGCAACATGATTGTATGAATATTCTTATAGTATTTAACAACAGCATCCCTGCACTAAAGTACGGAGGAAGGGAAAGAGTTATCTGGTGGCTTGGGAAGGAGCTGGTAAAGCGAGGACATAAGGTTACTTATCTGGTTGGTAAAAACTCGTACTGCTATTTTGCAGATGTGCTCACATATAATCCTGATACAAGTATCGATGACCAGATACCCGAAGGTATTGATCTGGTGCATGTACACTGCTATATGAACGAAGCAATAACAAAAAAACCCTGTATATTTACTATTGGCGGTAACTCAACAAGGGAACAGGAGTTTGATATAAATACTGTATTCGGTTCAAAAGATCATGCGGAAAGGCATAGTGGAGAAGTGTATGTATATAACGGACTCGACCCTGATGAGTATGGCAAACCGGTTCTCGATAATAAAAGGGACTTTGTTCACTTTCTGGGTAAAGCCGCATGGAGTGTAAAAAATGTAAGGGGTGCGATAGATATTGCAAAAAAGGGAGGTTATAAAATAGAAATAATTGGCGGATACAGGTTAAACTTTAAAATGGGCTTCAGGCTGACTTTGGATTTAAATGCACATTTTAACGGCATGCTTGGGGGTGAAAGAAAAAACCGTATTATTAACGGTTCAAAGGCTCTCCTTTTTCCCGTACTCTGGCATGAACCTTTTGGAAATGCAATGATAGAGAGCTTATACTTCGGATGCCCGGTACTGGGCACAAAATATGGCGTTCTTCCGGAAATAATAACTCCCGGTGTTGGCTTTCTCTCAAATAAAAAATCAGAGCTGGTTGAAAAATTAAAAAATATTGATGAATACAACCCAAAAACATGCTATGAATATGTATGTGATAATTTTACTTCAAAGCATATGACAGATAACTATTTAAAGCTGTATGAAAAAGTATTAAATGGAGAAAAGCTGAATAAGAAGAAACCCAGAGCACGGATTGCCTAAAAAAGAAAATTATTATTCTTTGAAGAATAGTCATTATAACCTGAAATTAAAAGTATGGAAATGAATCAATATCTTAGCCACACAATTGCCTTAATTAAAAGACTATTCTTCCTGCTGCTTGTTTTTAGTGCTTATCGTCTGATTTTTTTCCTGTTTAACTTCGGCTCCTTTGTGCCAGGTCCTGTTTATAGTATTTTTAAAGCATTCGTGTTTGGAATAAGGTTTGATTTTATTGTTATTTTCTATCTTAACCTGCCATT
>CAZOLY010000216.1:0-4406 GCA_964580815.1 uncultured Bacteroidales bacterium | reverse complement strand
TGGCCGAAGGTCAGCTCATGGGCAGGTATAAGAGATAAATAGTATATTATTTGTTTTTAATAAATTTTTGGGTAATAAGTCCGTCGGGTGTTGTTACATGTATGAAATACAAACCAGGCCTTAGATCACTTATATCAATAATATTAAGACCATTTCTGACATTTAACATTTTAACCAGCTGAACGTACGAATCATATATTTTGATAATACCGGTATTCCCGTCAGTCCATTCAATGGTTATTGACATTCTTGCCGGATTGGGATACAGTTTTATCTTTTCTTCTTTTATAACACGAACACTTGTGCCAGGACTTTTTACATTGCTTGTATCGATAATAGCATTGATAATATCAGGATAAGCCTGTTCTCCTGTAGATCTGTTAAAAAGACCCGAAGCATGATTACCTGTATAACCACTATCCCAATAGTATGGCACCAGACCGTGTTTCACAATGGAATAGGTAATGTATTTTGTCCAATAGAGCCGATAAGTAGCATATACTTCATTGAGACTATCACCCAGATCCAAACGGGCCATGGCCGCATATTCACCTAATATTACTGCATAATTATTATCGATAAAACTGGTTTTCATCTTTTGAAACTGGTTATCTGCATGCGATTCATTAGCCCATGATTGTGATCCTGGAGCATCTTCCCCCCAGACGTAAAGAGTACTATTTTCGTTAAGCGTAAAATCGTATGGATCATAATAATGAACTTCAACTATTAACTTGTTTTGAACCACATCATAGGGCATTGTAAAATAACTCACTGTATTATCAATATTGGTGTTAAATCCCTGAACAGCTAAATACCTGTATATATTGTGACCGCCGGTTGAACGTACTGTATTGACAAATACCTGGTTAAAACCATTTTGTACTGTATAATATTCCTCTGTTGGTGCTCCATAATCCCCATCAAACAATACCTCATTGGTTCCTGCAAATATGAGGTGGTCATCGTAATCCCTGAAATGAACCGCAATCTGTCTCCACATGGCTGCTAAGCGCTCATTCCCGGCTTCCTGTTCTGCATACGCAGGCTGCAACCAGCCACCGTCCCAGTGTTCATTCATAATAATATACATACTGTCATTAAGTGCATAATTTACTACTTCTTCAACCCGTGCCAACCAGTTTGTATCAATGGTGTAGGTTGGTGCATCGGAGAATTTACTCCAGGCAACAGGAATGCGAATTGAATTAAAGCCAGCAGCTTTAATTGAATCAATAAGTCTTTGTGTTGTTTTAGGATTTCCCCATGCAGTTTCTCCTCCAATAGCTTCAAGAGAATTTCCGAGGTTCCATCCGCGTCCGAATTTTTTCGAAAATTCATAAGAATTCAAACTGCTCATACCTGAAGAATCCGGTGCAATACTATCGGCCTGGACAGTATAACTATCTGTATAATAATTCTCTTTTGCATTTATTGTTTGAGCATAAATGCCTGATAATAAAATAATTGATATTATTTTAAAATTTCTGAATGTCGGTAATTCTTTCATGCCCGTTTATTTATCCTGAAATTTAACCTTATTAGTAGATCGTTAAAGATAATTATAGTATCCTGATTACCCCAAATTCTGTCTATATTAATTATTCAAATCAGGATTGAGGTTTATATCGTAATCCGGAATCGGGAAAAAATATTCGCTTTTATCAAAAGCATTTGGCGGTCCGTTATAATAATCCTGGTATCTCAGATTTGGCAATTCTTCCACCATTTCCAGCCTGACCAAATCAAACCACCTGCCTTCGAGCTCTCCGGCCAATTCCCAGGCGCGTTCCCATACTACCGAATCGGCAAATACTTCGGGCGACAAACCAGGCTGAAGATCATAGGGTGACGGGGTATTTAAACCGACATTATGTGCCCTCCTCCTTATTCTGTTTACACATTCATAAGCCAGTGAATTCACTTCTCCCGAACGTGCTGCGGCTTCAGCATAGGTTAATAAAGTCTGGGCATATCTGAACAGGTATATCTTATTCTGGCCCGAGGCAAAGCCTGTACCATTCTTTGGATAATCCATCTCATAATAAAATTTTCTGTATGGTACTTCATCACATGGCGAATGAACTTTATCAAAGTGTATCAGGTAGCTGGTATCAATTGATGTAATATTTCCGGATGGAGTTAAATGGGGTTCCACAGGTTTAATATATGTTTCAAGAGTATCAATATTGTCTTCTTCTCCTGGATATTCAAATTGATATCCATGCGGAATATAAATCGTAGTAAAAAATGTTATATCTTTTCTGTAACTCGCCGGATAAGTATTAAAAAATTTCCTTCTCCCCGGATAGAAAAATGGCATAAAACCCAAAGTATCCGATAACATTATGTAAGTTCCTCCAAGAAAATACCCGTTATCAATCTGGAAAAAACCCTGGTAGAAATCATCCATTACCCTGTATTCACCCATTATATAATTGATAGAAAAAACATTTTCATTATTGTTTAAATTATCGTTTAGCCATAAATCAGCAAAATTATTTAGTATTTCAAATCCATAAAATGCTTCATTTTCAATAATCTCGCCTGCTTCCTGTGCTGCAAGTGCATATTTTGAATCATCCCTGCACGGGTATCCGGCCCAGCTTAAATAAACCTCTGCAAGTAAAGCTTTTGCCGTTCCGATATGGGGCGTTACAAATGGTTCCCTGGCTTCCGTACTGTTTGCAGGTAAAATTCCGACAGCGATTTTTAAATCATTTTCAATAAATTCATAAATTTCTTCAAAAGTTGCTTTAGGAATGTCATACTTTACATCCACATCGTTAACTATAGGAATCTGACCATAAGTTCTCGTTAACCTGAAATAACAATAAGCCCTGATAAAATGTATTTCCCCCAGTATTTTAAGGGTCTGCTCATCACTAGTTGTTTTATTATCAAACTGGGTAAGTATATTATTTGCCGAACCGATAATTTTGTACAAGCATCGCCATGTATAATTTATTTCATCCGTATACTCATATTCATAAATATCAGAAGGATCAAAATAATCTTCACAATGTTCAAGTTGACTAATCCAGTATAGTGAACGCAGGTATCCAACAGATGAACTCAAATCATCGCCTTTAATATTTGGCTGACAATAAGCTGTGCCATTATAATTGTCCGTTGAGCTGCCAAAAAATGAGTAAGCCAGCTGTCCGTATAGCCCTTGCGTAGCCTCCATCAATTGTTCATAGGATGTTATTTCAGCTATGGATATTTCTTCTTCATGAAATAGCTTTTCGCAACCGGAAAATAAAAGAGTAATAATTGTAAAAGCTATAATAACCCTAACTGTATTTCTTAATTTATAACCTATTCTCATCCCTTAGTAAATTTTCAGGTTGTTATTAAAATGTTATCCCAAGCGACATGTACATTGCTTTTGGATTTGGAACTGCCCCTTTGTCAATGGCATTATCAGAGAAATTATTATCTGTAAATATTGTTGCTTCAGGATCGTATCCCCTGTATTTTGTAATTGTTATTAAGTTTTCAAAACTTATTGAGAGATTGATTTTTGCATTTTTAATAAACACTTTTGATGGTTCGTAACCAAATGTTATTGTTTTTAGGCGAATAAAACTTGCATCATCAATAAATAAATCTGACTGGTAAAATTCCTCATACATGATAGCTCTCAGAGTGTCATTAATGTAATTATTAATTTCTTTATTTGTTACTGCCATAAATGTAGCTGCCCTGGTAGCATTGAATTTTTCCATGCCAATGGCAGCATACCACAAAAGATCGATACTAAAATTATAAATCCGGAAGGTGTTTGACAGGTTCCATGTGTATTCCGGCAATGCATTTCCAATAACAACCTTATCATTATCATTCAGTTTTTTATTGGTTGAATCTGCATTTAAAAATTTCATTTCGCCCCTGTTAACATATAGGTTAGTTTTAGCTTCTTTATCTTCCTGTGTCCATTTTCCCAGGCATTTATATCCATAAATATCTCCCATTTGCCGGTTTTCCTCAATTACGAACTTCGGAATAAGAATATCCGGATCATTAAATTCCATAGGCCTGTCCTCAAGCAAGGTAATAACTCTTTGGTCCGAAGATGATATATTGAATTTCGCATGCCATATAAAATTCTCTCTCTTAACAGGAATGGCATCTATTTCCAGTTCGCTTCCCGTAACTGATATTGTCCCTAAATTCACATACTGTTTTCCACCCCCGTAATATTGCGGGATATCACGCAAAACAATAAGATCATCAATTTCTTTTAAATAACGGGCTGCTTTTAAGTTTAGACGGTTATTCAGTAAATTCATATCGAAACCAACATTAAATTCGGAGGTTGACTCATGCCTCAGAAAATGATTTTCAAACTGTTCTACTGCAGGCCGGTAAACTGATACTTCTCTATACGTATAATTATAGTC
>CAZOLY010000215.1:0-4478 GCA_964580815.1 uncultured Bacteroidales bacterium | reverse complement strand
AAGAAGCTTTATATTCCCGGTAAAACTTGATATATCAATAATATTTGACTCACCTGTTCCATAATTCCCGCTGTGAATAAATAAATTTTTTACCCATGTCCAGAAAGCATTCAACTTACCTAATAAAGGAAATGCAAAAATGAAGAAAGATATTATTGTAAATAGCAAATACTTCAGTTTATCCACAAAAGAAGCAATGAGAATAAGAGGTATAATGATCAATGGTATATAGGTTAATTTTATTGCCAGTCCGTAACCTGAGACCAAAGCAAATAAAATTATATATTTAGTACTCGTTATGTTTGAGTTGGCTCTTGTTATATAAAAAAACACTATTAATACCATTAATAAACTGGCAATTCCCAATAAAGATTCAGGAATTACACGGCCCATTGTTTCCAGGACGAGCTGATTTGCAAATGGGGAAACCTGCAGAAGCAATGCTAAAATAACATTACGGCTCCTTTGATATATGAAATAACCTATAATAAATAATAGCAGTGCGTTTAGTATATTTAATGCAATATTTGAAGCATGCAAAAAAAGTTCGGGATTGATAAAAACATCTTCTGCCAATGTAAGTCCCCTGTTGCCAATATGAACTAAAATTGATGTTATCGCTATTATACATTGTAGAGGAGTTCCCGGATGCTGAAAATGTCCCAGATCAAATTTTAATTGTGCCACACACAATCCATTAAATAAATATGCATATTCCGGATCTATGGTGGAAAGAAAAAAAATACCAAATGATTTATTTGTAAGCCGGCTCAAATAAAAAAGCAGGACAGGTATTATTAAAAGAAAAAAATATTTATACCCCTTTTTCATTCCAGCATCTTTATCTTTCGAATGAATAAAAATAAAACACAAAATTAAAAGTTCAATAAAAAATTGTATAAGAAAACAATTATACCAATAAAATCATTATAATATACTGATTCCCTATAATACCATGTGTACGGAAATAATTATTTATTATTAGATTTGTAAAGATAATTAACAGTCTAGTGCATACGGTAATAATCTGGTAATAAAATCAAAAAACAATATCGCGCAAACAAATAATTATTATGGACCGAAAGATATACAAACAGCTCGTACTTTATTTACTGATCTCTATTTGCCTTTTATTCTTAATAATATTTTACAAAAAAATTATATTCAGTCCGAATCAATGTATTTTTGCCACACAAGGTGATGCGGTAAAAACATCCTACTATTTTGCAAGTCATATTAAAAATGATACTTCATATCTTTTTATCAATACTATTAACTATCCTTACGGAGAACATATTATATATCCTGATTTTCAACCGTTTTTTGTAACTATCATAAAACTGATATCCGAAGTTTTTCCCATATTAAACAATCACAGCATCGGGATATTAAACTGGATAATGATTATGTCATTTGTTATAGGAGTTATATTTTTTTATCTCATCTTTGTTGAATTTAAATTACCTCCTTTATATGCTGCAGCCAGTGCATTCTGCATAATTTTATTATCTCCGCAGATTTTTCGTCTTCTGGGGCATCTGGGTATGGCATACAGTTGCTTTTTCCCTGTTAGCTGGTATCTTATAATAAAGTTCTTTAATACGGGTAAAAAGATAAAATGGACAATATGGCTACTGTTTAATAATTTACTATGGTTTTTTGTCCATCCCTATCTGGGAATAATGATCTCACTTTTCCTTTTTTTATCATGGATATTCCATATCACTTTCGGGTTCAGAACACAATCGAAAAATTTTAAAAACTATCTGAATATCTTTGTCCAGATATTTTTACCAATTATAATTTTCAAATTATTTGTTGTTTTAACTGACATTTATCAGGACAAAACTAATGATCCATGGGGTTTATTATCCTTTCTTGCTACTCCAGGTACAATTTTTATCCCGACTCATGGTCCCTTAAGGCCTATAATAGACAAGCTTGTCAAAGTAGGGCCCCAAACGTGGGAAGCATGGGCGTATGTAGGATTTCCCTCTACAATATTATTTATTGTTTTATTGCTGATTATTGGTTTCAAATTCTTCAGAAGAGATTTTCATTCAATACCGGATTATTTTCCGGGATCAATAAGGATTTATTTACTAGCGGCACTTGTAATTTTGGCATATTCTATGGGATTTCCATATATTCTGAAAATTGATATTATAAACAAAATTTTGCATCCCCTGGTACATTTCAGGATTTTGGGAAGATTCGCATGGGTGTTTTATTATGTATTCTTAACTTACTGTATATTAATATTTTATATAATATTTCAAAAACTTAAAAACAAAAAGTTATCCTGGGCCGGAATAACAATTATTCTCTCGGCACTGGTTTTATATTTTTTTGAAGGACTGGCATTTCATAAAGAAGTAGCGCCGGCAATATCAAAAGAATTGAATTTTTTTAAATACTCAAATGTTGACAGTCTCTATATTAAAGCGATAGAAAATATTGACCGTTCAATGTATCAGGCTATTCTCCCTTTTCCGTTTTTTCATAATGGCTCGGCCAATTTTGAAGTTAACGGTACACAGAAATCCAAAAATATTTCTTTTATTATTGCTTATTATAAAAATCTACCGATTTGTGGTGCTGCAAGTATGAGAACTTCAATATCACGCAGCAAAAATATTGTTCAATTGTTATCACCCAATTTTTATAAAAAAGAAATTTTTTACGACCTGCCGGATAAAAAGCCATTTCTTGTTGTCTATTCGAAAGAGCCGGTTTCTTCAGTTTACCAGTCTTCTTTATTACAAAAATCAAAATTGATTTATGAAAATGACGAATTTTCATTATTAGAGCTTCCTTTTGACAGCATATTCTATTTTGACATAAATAAGGCCTTTAAAAACTTTGAATCAAAAAAAGAAAGCCTTTTTTGCAGGAATAACTTCTATGTGACCGATACAGTTAATATTTTATACTATGATAGCTTTGACACAGTAAATACATCTATCAAACACAGAGGTGCCGGAAGTTATAAAGGTTACAGGAAAGACTATAATATCATTGCCCGTTTTGATTCAGGCTGCTTTAAACCGGGCATTGAATATGCAGTTAGTCTCTGGTACTATAATAAAGGTGTTAGTAAAAACCAATCGGATCTTATTGTACAGGAAGTAGATAGCAATAGTATCACGCACTGGAATTATACAACGCGCTTCATGGAATGTGAAGTGATTGACGGTGACTGGTCATTGGGTGAATTAAAATTTTTCGTTTCTGATAATAATAGCAAACTGGATATCATTATTAAAGGATCAGAAAGGGCCAAAGATTCGATATATGTTGATGATGTATTAATAAGATCTTCAAATAATCAAGTATACCGGGCACAAAGAGACAGCAGGGATAATATAACGAATTTAATGATTAATAATCAATTCATAGATTCCGGATACGGTTATTAGTTATTTAATACCGATTAACATTTTTAGAGTTTGAGCTATTGTTCTGAAAATCCTCAATTTACTTTCACTTTCTTTTTTATCATATCTTAGAATCATGGGAACCTCAATAATAATAGGCTTGAATCTTTTAAGTTTAATTAAAATTTCAGCCATAACGGCAAAGCCCTTTTGTTGAATAAACCTATCTTTATAATATTCGACAGCTTTAAAAATAAGTCCTGCTTTATATGTTCTGTACCCGCAGGTATAATCACGAACTCCCTTAATCCTTACAATAATCCTGAACAGTATGCTGGCACCCAAGCTCAGACATTTTCTGAATCGGGTCAGCCCTATGATTCTCGAATCTTTCCTGTATCTTGAAGCTATAACAATATCCGCACCTTCATGTATTTTATTCAGCATATGCGGACTTAATCCCGGATTATGGCTATTATCAGCGTCCATTAAAATTATTACATCTTCGCTGCCGGCCTTTGACAAAGCCAGTAAAAATCCTTCCCTCGTGGCATTTGCCAGTCCCCTGTTAGGATATATATCTTTTACCATTACGGGAACCTTTGCCTTAAAGTCCCTTGCTATTTCAGGAGTTTTGTCCACACTGCCATCATTAATTACCAGTATCTCGGCATCAAGGTTATAACAGCTAATAATAAAATCCCACTGCTTCAAAAGAGAAGATAAAGTTTTCTCCTCATTATATGCGGGCAGAATAATAAAAGCTTTTGTTGCCATTTTTTATTGCAGCTTATCTCTGATTATTGAATAAATTATTTGTGATGAGGTACCGTCACCATAAGGATTGACCGCTTGTTGCATTCTCTTATAATATATCGGGTCAGACAACAGCTTATTTGTTTCATGAACTATCATATTATAATCAGGGCCTACAAGTTTAACTGTCCCTGCTTCAATACCCTCGGTTCTTTCTGTCTCATTTCTTAATACCAGCACTGGTTTCCCCAAGGAAGGGGCTTCTTCCTGAATGCCTCCCGAATCAGTCAGAATTAAATAAGATTTATTCATAAGCCAGACTAACTCGGGATAAGACAGCGGTGG
>CAZOLY010000214.1:0-4493 GCA_964580815.1 uncultured Bacteroidales bacterium | reverse complement strand
CACGGGGACTGGTGAGATTACTGCTCAACTTATCAAGTATATCATTTACAACCTTCTGGGTAAGTATTTCTTTTTGAGCCGAAGAGAGCTCATCCCCAAGGTAACTTACTATCAATGATTTTCCTGACGGACTGACACCCGTAACCTCCCAGATAACAGCAGTTTTATCCGAGCTGAAAGAAGTAAGAAATTTTCCGTCCATGCTGAAAATGCCCCCGAATACATAATCATTATGCCTGTAAATTGTTTCAACCTCCTTAAGATCAGCACCTGTATCTTCATCTATCTTTAATCTTGTATTTTGTCCGAATACTATGTATCTGCCATCGGGACTATATTCTATTTTACTGTTCGTTTTTATGTCGTTGGCAGGTAACTCCCTGCTAACAAATTTATTACCTGACTTTTTCAGGATAACAGGACCCTGGTATGTAGCTACTATAAGTTCATATTTTTGGGGATGAAAGACCACATCATTAATGTATCCTTTAAAATCTGTTAATTCCTGCAAAACGACAAATTTATCCCCTTTTAGCTCACGGATAACTACCTTACTGTCATATCCCGAAGATGCCAGTAATGTATTATCAAAACTAAAACTGATTCCGGACACTACGTTATTGTGTTCTGCAAGAACCTGGCATAGCACGAAAATATCATTTTCCCGTTTCCACACTCTTATTGTATTATCCTGGCTGCAGGTTACAAGGTAGTTCCCGTTGTTACTGTAGATAATGTCAAGGATATCATTTGCATGACCGGTCAATACCTGTATCACCTTCTTTTCACCCAGGTCTATAATGGCAACATCATTATCGCTTTTATATTTGGCATAAGCCAGGTATTTTTCATTCGGCGAGAATGCAAAGTGTCCTCCCCTGGAATCGGGATTGCCCTGATGAGTGAAAATTTTATTCCAGTTTTTATCATATATTTCAATGGAATTATCTCCTGCTGTTATAGCGAAATAATTTCTGAACGGAGAATATTCAGCCTGCATCACATAATCACCGAATGATTTAAATTCCTTTTTCTCTTTATAGGAAAAATCCTGTGATACTATGTTTGGGGCATAAGCAATAACAAAACACAGAAACAAAATATTGGATCTTAACATTTTTTTATTTTTTGATTCAACAAATCCTTATCAAATATATTTAAATCATAAGTTACAATTAAACCGGATAATTAACAATAATTAAATTAAGACACTGTTTATTTAGTCAGTATCCTTATTTTTGTTAAAATATTGAAATTTAGGCCTGGTGTTTATAAAAATTTTAAGCTTAAGAATCAGGAAAGGAAGTTATATGAATAAAATAAGAGCAACCGGACTGCTAATAATGTGTTTTCTGGCGTTAAACGGATACGGGCAGTACATTAAGAAAATGAAGCTCGGTATTCCCTCCGTAAATGAAACCAAGTCAACTGCTGACACATTGATTTTAATTTCCCCTGAATTTCCTATGACAGCCCTGGTGGTGAGAATAGATACTTCCGGTAGTTTTGACAATTCATATATTGTTGCTGAAAATGACACCTTCATGCTTATAAGGGAAGAACATGTAGAAAATACAACCGGATTTTTAACAGGCAATTTAATTGTATTTAAACATAAGATATCTGAGTTCCTTTTTTATCCGGGTGCTATTAAAAAAGAAGCTGAGTTTAATTTTATTAATGCGTCACCATCAAAAAAAGTCTTAAGAAAAGAAAGACGAAAAAAAAAAGCTTCAGACTGTTCAGAACCGGAAATGACTGACCAGGATATATGGCGTGAAGGCCTTCCTGAACCGGACTATGAGCGCATCATTCAGGAGGTCCGCAATATCATAATTCACCATTCGGCAACATCCAACGATCTTACCGATTATACTAATGTGGTAAGGAATATTTATTTAAGCCATACCCTTGTTAACGGATGGTCAGATATAGGTTACAACTATTTGATCGCCCAGAACGGGACAATATTCAAAGGCAGAGATCCTGGCATTTATGAGCAGGATAATGTTATGGGAGCACATTTTTGCAGCAGCAATACAGGGACTATGGGTATCTGCATACTGGGAAATTATATGGATGTAAAGCCAACGCAGGAGTCGGTGAGTGCCTTAATTAATTTATTGGCATGGAAAACAGCCAGAGACAGTCTGAATCCATATGGTATCAATCCGCATCCCCTGAATCCAGAATTACATGTCATTGCCGGCCACAGGGATGGATGCAGTACCCTTTGTCCGGGTGACTCCCTGTATAATGAATTGACTTATATCAGGCAGGCAACCGGACTTATGCTTAAAGGTTGCGGATATGATTATTTTTCGGCAACAACTGAAGAACAACAATTACAGGAGGTTGAGATACTTCAGGATCATGCCGCTAATTTGCTGCAAATAAAAATAAATGATGGGTTTATTAATAAGATATACCTGGTTAATATGCAAGGCAGTATTATCGGGGTTGAAAAAATTGTACCCCCGGGGAACAGGCAACTTATTTTAAATACAGGTAAACTGTTACCTGGAATATACTTTCTGGTTTTTTTATCTGACAATAAAATATTCAGTGAGAAGGTTCTTTTATACTGAAGATTTGCTGCCAAATATTTTTATTGACTGTATTATTCTTTTTCTATACTGAATTTTATTCGTAATTAACTAATTTTAATCAGATATTAACAATTTACAATTTGAGATTTTACTAAAAACGTTGTAAATTGAAATTTACACAGACTTTATAATTATCCTGTTGAATATAAGTTTGATGAAATTTAATACTTATATCTCTGTTTTTTTTGCTTCATTTTTTATCATCACTTTTGGCTCATATGCACAAAACTCTCCTCAACTGGAAGTAGAGGGTGTTGTTTTGCATAATGGCAAAACTTTAAGCGGAGCCGTAATTAATGTCCTCTTAGATTCACGTATGGAGTCACAAGTTATTTCAAAAAGAAACGGAAGGTTCGGTTTTTTACTGGACTATGGCGAGGATTATATTATAGAGACTTCCAAAGAAGGTTATATAACAAAGAAGATAATTATTTCAACCAGGATTGATGAAGATATTATTAAGGCAGGGGGCATTACTGAAGGTTTTTTTGACCTGCAGATAGAGATGATTGAGATGGTTCAGGGCCTGAATACAACCGTATTTAATCAACCTGTGAAAAAATATGTATTTGAAAGGAGTAGCTGGCTGTTTTATCCGGTCAGGGAATTTGAAGCCGGGATTGATGAACAAATTGAAAAAATAATCAATCAACTGTCAGTATTAAAACAAAAGGAGTATAACAAACAGATAATAGCAGCCGATAATTTAATGAAAAGTTCAAATTACGAAGATGCATGGATAGCGTATGATAATGCGTTACAGTACTTTCCGGATGAACAATACCCAAAATCGCAGATTAAAAAAATTAATAAAATAGTAAAAGTAGAAAAATCCATTGAAGAGGATTACAAAAATTCAATAGAAAAAGGAGATTATTATTATAGTAACGAGAACTTTAAACAGGCAGCAGAATTTTATAAGAAAGCTCTGTTATACAGGCCTGAGGATAGTTATTCACTCACCATGATTAATGCTATTGATTCTATTTATACTCAGATTTTTATTGAAAAGAAAAATGCATATGACAGGCTATTATCGTCAGCAGATGAATATATGAGAAACGGTGATTATGAAAATGCAAAGTCGAATCTTACTAAGGCACTTAGTATTCTGCCTGATGAACAATCTCCAAAAACCAAAATTGAAGAAATAAGTAAGCATCTTGCACAAACAAAAGAAGAACCTCGCGACAATAAAGTACAGGAAACCGTCGTGGCTGAGGAGGCAGCAAGGGAAGCTGATAAATTGCAAATTGAGAAAAATAAAGAGCAGGAGAAAGAGAGACAGAAAGAGAAAGAAAAATATCCGTCAAAAAAAGTAAAGGATATAGATCTTACACTCAGGTCGGCTGAAGAAGAAAAAAAAGTGGCTGCAGGAAAATCAGAAGAAGATGCTGTTATCAGGGATTCAGGAGTTGTGGAAGAATTCAGTAAAGAAAAAATAAGCAAATATTTGAATGCAATGAAGGATAAGGAGAGGTCTGGTGATAAGAAAAGAGCAGGCGAAATATCAAGTAAAATTGCCAATTTATATCATAATGATAATCAGTTGGGAAAAGCATTGGAATACTATAATAAATCACTTAATCTAAAAAAGGAAACAGGTGATCTTGAAGGAGCATCAATAATCCTGAACGACATAGCTGTAACTTATTATGATTCAGGAAGATATGAAACAGCGGTAGAGAATTATGAAGAATCATATAAAATAAGCGAAGAACTGGGAAATAAAAAAGTATCTGCAGTAATTCTGGATAATATCGGACAGGTATATGAAAACACTTATCAGTATGAAAAAGCTGTTAAATTTTATGAACAATCCCTGGATATTTCAAAAAACCTGAATGAAAAGGAAGAAGAATCATTAATGTACGATAAAATAGC
>CAZOLY010000213.1:0-4553 GCA_964580815.1 uncultured Bacteroidales bacterium | reverse complement strand
CTGTTCCCTGAACCTGAGAAGAGTATCTTCAAGATATTTCTGCAGGTATTTATATTCATAGCGAACATAAATAATACCTTCACCAGCGCCTACTGCATATCCTGCTATAACCATACCTTCAAGAAGCAGCATAGGCATCTCGGTAAGTATGACCCTGTCTTTGAATGTTCCCGGCTCACCTTCATCGGCATTGCAAAAGATATACTTGCTGTCACCTGAAGAATTTCTGCAAAACTCCCATTTAAGTCCGGTTGGAAATCCTGCTCCTCCCCTTCCCCTGAGATTTGAAGTTTTGATCTCCTCAATTACTTCCTCCGGAGACATATTCAGTACTTTTTTTAATGCCTCTCCTATTTTATAATTCCCATCCAGCAAAGGCCCTTTCTTCATTATATTATTATTAATAACCGCTCTGATAAGTTCCGAACTGTTCCGCCCGTCACCATAACTTGCTGAAAACATATCATCAACATTCTTTTCCTGCCTAATGTCTCTAATAATTTCTTTTACCCTGAATGGAGTAAGCTTTGTAAAAATGCGGTTGTTAATAATTGCCGCTGGCTCCTGGTCGTTCATCCCTATGCAGGATGTATTGTATAATCCTATCAATCCATCAGGTGTTACCTGTCCGAATTTTATACCTGTTTCTTTCTCAAATGCAGCAGCAACTTCTGCCCTGCCCATCATTATGGAAACAGCACTATTATTCAGATATATGTTATATTTGCCAACCGGCTTCAGCGAAAAAAAATGATAAAATGACGCTGTCTGTATAACATCAACCTCTGAAATATCGAGTTCATTTGAAACCACAGCTATTGATTCCTTTGATAAATAACCATGGACCTCATGTATGTCCAATAATATATCCAACAACCTGCCTTTATCCTTATTATACTTTTCAACAATGCTTTTTACACTTTTACTCATAAGTTTATTCTTTGATAATATATTGATAATAAATTAATTAAAAATTAAATTAGTTGTTAATTAATTCACAACTAAATTATATCAGGAAAAGCAGTTTTACAAACCTTTTTGAAATTTAGAATTAATTTAATTTCCCTGCCAGATTTTCTTAATAACATATTATATATGTGGGAATTAAGGGGTAACTTCAAAAGATTTTTTATAATGTTCTGCCGGAAAAACAGAAAATATTCTATTAAATAAATGATTACTGACTGCTAAAAATCAGTATCTCTTGCTCCGTAATTAAAATTGTTATAAAAATTTGACAGTGTATCATAAATATCTTCAAATGAAACATAATGTTTCTTGCAGCCAATGCGTGAGCAAACATGGACTTTCCCACCTTTGTCGAGATTGAATTCAATAATGGGGGCTTCACAATCATCACAAATATCGGTGCCAGGCAACTCATTTTTGCAATGCGGGCATGCAAGTTTAGCTATCTCTCCTTCCACAAGTTCCACATTGCTCAGTTTCTCATAACATCCGTAAGTTGAGCATAAGTTTATTACCCCTTTATTGTCACCCAGTTCAATGTGCAGCTTTATACTCGGTTTTCCATTAAGATACTGGGTATAATCCATAAGTGATCTTTTACAATGCGGGCACTTGACTTTTAATGATATAAGATTCTTACTCATAATCCACTTTTTATAGTTTAACTGCCACAGGAAAATGTCCAATAATCATTGTTAATATACAACAATAGTCTTCTATTTGCAAGTTTTAAACACAGAATTTAGGATTGATGATTTAAGTAGCCGAAGCCAGCCTTCCGGAGTATTTTTTAGGACGGACAGGCAATATCACAGGCAGGTTCAATATCTGGCGATTTCATTTATGTTCTTAATTATCCTGTCAGCCGATTCTTTTACCTGCTTTGTCATGTTTTCACCTATGGAGACAGAATCAGGCTGTATTCCCAGGACAAGCACCTTCATTTTAAAGAACTCAGACACCCTTTTAAGAGAGATATTATGCGTATTTGTAGTAAAATCCTTAATATGTTCGACTGGCAGCAGTTCTGAATATCCGGGCACCTGGTTTAAATCGGTACAGTCTGCAAGGACTAATATATCCGGATTCAGATCATTTATCTTTTTTATATAATTTTCAATGCTTACCTCTACTATAAGTGTATCTATATATTGTGACTTTTTAATTTTGCTGCAGATATAAACTCCAACACCATCGTCACTTCTTAAAACATTACCTATCCCGACAAAGAGAATTTTTTTATCCTTCTGCCCTAATAATGATTTAAATGTTTCATTCAATTGTAACTCAGTATTTATTGTACGTTTTTTGAGTATTTTTGAAATAACTCTATATTTGAAAGATAGTAATTATTTAAGAAAAATGAAAAAAAGCAACTCCGGACGAAACATTCTTAATAAAGCGCTTAGAATCTTTTTTAATGATGCTTTGCGTATCGCCGTGAAAAATCCAATGCAGGCGTATTCTTTTTTACGCACCCTGTTATGGCTTCGCAAAGCCGCCCGATTAAGAATGAAATGGAAAAAACAAGGTTTTATTGTACCCCCGATTATTATATTCAGTGTCACTAATAAATGTGATCTTAAATGCAAGGGTTGCTATGCCCAGTCATTCCATCCCCCATCCGAAGAAGAACTAAGCGACGAGAAATTAAGAACAATAACTAAGGAAGCAAAGGAACTTGGAATTTCATTTTTTGTCATTGCCGGGGGAGAGCCACTCATGCGTCCTGTAATTCTGGATATCATGAAAGATTTCCCCGAGATAATTTTCCTGGTTTTTACAAACGGGTTGCTTATTGATGATAAATCTATCATGATTTTCAAGAGCCATAAGAATATTATCCCCTTGGTCAGCCTGGAAGGCAATGAAGAAGATACAAATAACAGAAGGGGCAAAGGGACATTTGAAAAGTTGCAGCAAACAATGAGATTAATGAAAGATAAGAACATTTTCTTTGGTAACTCCCTGACTCTGACCAATCCAAATTTCAACAATATAATGGATGAAAATTTCATTAAAGAATTAATAGGCTACGGATGTAAATTTTTTCTTTTCCTGGAATACACGCCAATAGAGAAAGGTACGGAAAGTTGGGTGCTTGGTGGTGATCAACGCATCCAGATGAGTAATTTGCTAAATAAGTATCGTGCGGAATATCCGGCATTATTTATTGGTGTTCCCTGGGATGAACAGGACGTAGGTGGTTGTCTGTCGGCCGGACGGGGATTTGTTCATATTAATGCATCAGGCGATCTTGAACCATGTCCGTTCGCCCCTTTCTCCGACACTAATATACGGGACTCATCACTCAAAGAGGCCCTGCAATCAGACTTCTTAAGAAGCATACGGGAAATTCCCGAACTGGCAATGGAAAACGGTGGTGGATGCATATTATGGAAGGAAAGGGAATTGGTGCAATCGCTGCTTAAACCAGTAACTAAAGAACAATGATTTATGGATTTCCCCGGAAGTGTATCATTCACTTTAACAAATGCCTGTAACCTGAGGTGCAAGATGTGTGGACAGTGGAGCAGGGAAGGTTATTTTAACAAGGGAGGCAGAAGCCTGAATAAGGCAATGCAACTGGCAGACTGGAAAAAACTTGTTGACGAGATAGCTGCCAACAATATCTCTTCCGTCTTGCTTAGGGGTGGAGAGCCTTTCCTCTTCCCCGGAATCATTGAACTTCTCGAATATATAAACAGCAAAGGTATTTTTACTTCGATAGACACAAATGGCACGATGCTTAAAAAATATGCAGGTGACATTGTGCGTCTGGGCAAAATTCATATTACAATATCCCTGGACGGGCCAGAAGAAATTCATGATAAAACAAGGGGGGTAAAAGGTTGTTTTAACACAATAAAGGAAGGCGTTGCGCTGTTGACTGAGCTCGAGAAAAACCATGAAAATAAAATAAGCAGTTCCATTTGCTTTACAATAAGTCCCTGGTCTTTAAGGGGACTCGGGCAAATGCCTGATGTTGCCCGCGCCATGTCAATCAATACACTTGTTATAGTTCCCTATTACTATGTTACTGAAGCTGCAGGCAAAAAGTATGAGAAAGAGCTGGCCAACAACTTTAATTGCAATGCTTTCTCGTGGCATGGGTTTCACCATGAAACTTCGGGTATCAACTTTAGTGAATTCCTGAAGCAATATAAAAGATACATGGCAAATCTCGATGGAATTTATAATTACCCTTATATGGCATTAACGGAAGATGAATACAGGTTATGGTTCAGAGATGCTGTAACACCCGTTGGCCCGTTGCATTGCACGAATGTCGAAAAACTTATTGACATTCAGCCCGATGGCAGCAGTAATTTCTGTGTTGATTTTCCAGACTACTCCTTTGGCAATGTAAAGGAATCGAGTATAAGGGATTTATGGAACAGCGAAAGGGCTATAAATTTTCGTGAATTCAGGCGCAAAAATCCTATGGCAGTATGTTACAGGTGTGGGGCGAAATATATGTCAGAGATAAAGAATTAGGGGACTTTTCTTTTCGGGGAGCAAATGCCTTGCTATAAACTCTTTACAAGTACCTTTCTCAGGCAATTCGGACAGATAATATTAAA
>CAZOLY010000212.1:0-4558 GCA_964580815.1 uncultured Bacteroidales bacterium | reverse complement strand
TCACCGCCATTTCTGATATTACTAAGAATCCATGAGCAAATCCCTTTGATACAAAAAGCTGTTTTTTATTTATTTCCGAGAGCTCAAATTTTACCCATTTCCCGAATGTCGGTGATCCTTTTCTGATATCGACAGCAATATCTATAATTTTTCCCTGCAGGACACGGATGAGTTTTGTTTGCGCATAAGGCTCAACCTGATAATGAAGGCCCCTTATTACTCCATAGGATGATTTTGATTGATTATCCTGCACAAATTTAAAGTTCAGTCCTTCCTCTGCGAATCTCTTCTCATTAAAGCTTTCATAGAAATATCCCCTGTCATCCTCAAATACTTTGGGTTCGATAATAAATATTCCCTCCAGCTCTGTCCCGATTACTTTCATTATGGTTGCTCGTTATCGTAAGTAAATATTTTATCTTCCGCGATATTCATTAAATAATCACCATACTGGCTTTTTAGTAATGGCTGTGCCAGCTTTATCAGCTGTTCCTTGCTGATAAATCCTCTTTTGTATGCAATTTCTTCAATACATGATATTTTAAGTCCCTGTCTTTTTTCAATAGTATGAATATAATTGCTGGCTTGCAGCAGACTTTCATGTGTGCCGGTATCGAGCCATGCTATACCTCTGCCCAGTATTCTTACTTTCAGCCTTTTCTCATTCAGATATAGGCGGTTCAGATCAGTTATCTCGAGTTCACCTCTTGCCGAGGGCTTTAATGATTTTGACTTTTCGACTACATCGTTGCTGTAAAAATATAAGCCTGTGACAGAGTAATTTGATTTTGGTTTCTCGGGTTTTTCTTCAATACTTAAAACCTCTCCCCGCGAATTAAACTCAACAACACCGTATCGTTCAGGATCTTTTACATAATATCCGAAAATCACTGCTCCGTCCTGAAACTGCGCTATGTTAAGAAGTTCTTTTCCAAAACCATGTCCATAAAAGATATTATCTCCCAGTACGAGGCATGCCTTATCTGCAGCAATAAATTTTTCACCGATGATAAATGCCTGGGCCAGTCCCCCGGGGAACGGCTGAACTTCATAAGATATTTTCAGTCCGATCTGATTGCCGCTGCCCAGCAGTTTTTCATAGAGATGAATGTCATCAGGAGTTGATATTATAAGTATTTCCTTAATACCCGCGAGCATTAGCACTGAGAGAGGGTAATAAATCATCGGTTTATCATAAACCGGAATTATTTGCTTCGAGATGCTTCTGGTTATAGGATAAAGCCTCGTGCCTGCCCCACCTGCCAATATTATTCCTTTCATTGCTGAATTATTGTTTTAAAATATGAAATAGTGTTAATAAGTCCTTTTTCAAGTTGAATCCCGGGAGACCAGTTATTCAGCAGTTTTTTAGCCAGGCTTATATCCGGCCTTCTCTGCACAGGATCATCCTCAGGCAGGGATTTATGAACTATTTTTGATTTCGACCCGGTGAGTTTTAATATTAACCCGGCAAGCTCCAGTATCCTTAATTCCCGAGGATTACCAAGATTTACAGGTCCGGTTACAATATCTCCCGTACCCATCAGACGTGTTATTCCTTCAATAAGGTCATCAATATATTGAAAACTTCTTGTCTGTGAGCCGTCCCCAAAAATAGTAATGTCTTTATTCTGTAAAGCCTGAACGATAAAATTGGATACTACTCTCCCGTCATTAGGATGCATATTCGGACCATAAGTATTAAATATTCTGGCAATTTTAATTCTGACATTATTCTGATTGTGATAATCCATAAATAATGTTTCAGCACACCTTTTTCCCTCATCATAACATGAGCGCTTCCCAATAGGATTAACATTTCCCCAGTAATCTTCAGTTTGCGGGTGAATACTGGGATCACCATATACCTCACTTGTTGAAGCCTGCAATACCTTGGCCCTGATACGTTTTGCCAGGCCCAGTACATTAATAGCTCCCATAACGGACGTCTTTATGGTTTTAATGGGATTATACTGATAATGTATGGGTGAAGCGGGACAGGCAAGGTTATATATTTCGTCTACTTCAATAAAATAGGGAGTGGTTATGTCATGGCGGATTATCTCAAAGTAAGGATTATCAATAAGATGAATAATATTCTTTTTGTTTCCTGTAAAATAATTATCCAGGCAAATTACTTCATTGCCATCCTTCAGCAGTCTTTCACATAAGTGTGAGCCTATGAATCCTGCTCCCCCTGTTACTAATATCTTTTTCATAATCTTTTGGTAATAAGAAACTTCCTGTTATTATAATATTTTAATTATTAACTGTTTATCTATCAAAATATTTTAATTCTCAGTTTTTATTTTTCTGCCTATGCAGAAATACCTGAATCCTAATTCTTTCAACTCAACGGGCTCATATATATTCCTTCCGTCAAAAATTATCTTTTGTTTCATTAGTCTCGACAGTACTTTGTAATTAGGTATCCTGAATTCTGACCATTCAGTGACGAGTATTAATGCATCAATATCTATGGCAGCCTCATAAAGGTCCTTTGAGTATTCAATCTTATTTCCCAATAATTTCCTGACTTCTTCCATAGCAACAGGATCATAGGCTTTTATCCTGGCTCCCTGTTCAAGTAATTTCTGAATTAATACCAGTGATGGTGCTTCACGAATATCATCAGTATTGGGTTTAAATGATAATCCCCATATGCCAAAAATTTTATCTTTTAAATTACCTTTAAAATATTCCTTAATCTTTAAATAGATCACTTCTTTCTGGAAATTGTTAACCTCCTCGACAGCCCTGATGACTTTAAGAGGGTATCCGTAGCTTTCTGCAGTTCGTATTATTGCTTTGACATCTTTTGGAAAACATGAACCTCCATAACCCATACCAGGATAAATAAATTTATTTCCGATACGGGGGTCGCTGCCTATTCCTTTTCTGACTGAATTGACATCAGCCCCCACCAATTCACAAAGGTTAGCAATGTCGTTCATGAAGCTTATTCTTGTAGCCAGCATCGAATTTGCAGCATATTTTGTAAGTTCCGCCGAGGCGACATCCATAAAAATCAGGGGATGGCCATTTAATAAAAATGGTTTATAAATTTTCTCCATGATTTTTTTCGCTTCCTCTGAATTTACACCTACTATTATCCTGTTAGGGCGAAGGAAATCATCAACTGCAGCCCCTTCCTTTAAAAACTCAGGATTTGATGCAACATCAAAAGGTATCTGCTTCCCTCTCTTTTTAAGTTCGGCTTTAACAGTTTCCCTTATTTTTTCAGAGGTTCCTATA
Organism: uncultured Bacteroidales bacterium; assembly: GCA_964580815.1. Taxonomy (GTDB): domain Bacteria; phylum Bacteroidota; class Bacteroidia; order Bacteroidales; family UBA10428. The sequence goes on along the minus strand of CAZOLY010000212.1, from coordinate 1,303 downwards.
GGAACAGTACTTTTAGTTACAATTACAAGGTAGCCTTTCATCAGTTTTCCAATGTTCGCTGCTGCAGATAGCACATGCTGCAGGTCAGCACTTCCATCTTCACCGGGCGGTGTACCCACAGCTATAAAAACCGCTTCACTTTCTTTTAATCCCTCCTCAAGATTTGTAGTAAATGACAGTCTGGCTTTTTCAAGGTTTCTTTTTACTATTACCTCTAATCCCGGCTCATAAATAGGTATAATCCCTTCCTTAAGTTTTTTTATTTTTTCCTCACTTATATCAACACATGATACAATAATCCCGGTTTCAGCAAAGCAAGCCCCTGAAACAAGACCGACATAACCGGTACCTATAATTGTTATTTTCATAAAATATATGTTTGGTTTAAATACTCAATAATCTATTTGTTTTTCATTTCTTTAATCTTTCCGACCGTGTGCTCCTGTATCTCAACTATGTCCCCCACTTTTATTGATCCCTCAAAAATAAGTATAATCCCTGAAATGAAATCCTGAAAAACATGCTGAAGACCGAGGCCCAAACCAACCAGCAGCGCCGCAGAGCCGGCCAAAAAAATTGTAATATTAATCCCGACTATATCCAAACATATTACTATAGCTGAAATCCAAAGAATATATTTCAATAATTGCAAAATTGCATGGCTCTTTCCAATATCCATATTGCTTTCAGCGGATTGTCTCTTAAATATCCTTGTAAGCAGAATCATGATTGTTTTTGTAATAACTATAATCAGAATAACGATTATAATGTCAGATATAGTTATTGACATCTTTTCTGTTTCAAATAAACCGATATGTAAAATTTCCTTTAATGTCATAAAACTTATAAGGATACTGGTTTTTTGTTAATAATTATATAAGAATTCCTTTTCAAGGGTCCTGAATAATATTTTAGGGTCCACTCTTTTTACTCTGCCTGCTTCGGCCAGTGATATTTCTCCTGTTTCTTCAGATATTATTATGACAAGGGCATCGGTTTCTTCTGTTAATCCGATTCCAGCCCTGTGTCTCATTCCATAACTGGGGGGCAGGTTGAAATTATCAGATACAGGCAATACACAACGGGCCGCATGAATTTTATTGTCAATAATCGTAATTGCCCCGTCATGAAGCGGACTTTCTTTGTTAAAAATACTCTCCAGCAGGCTGCTTGACGTGTCGGCATTTATAATTTCTCCTGTCTGCTCATAAATATTAAGGGGCGTTTTTCTTTTAAGTACTATAAGGGCGCCTATTCTCTTTTTGGCCATATTAATACAAGCTTTAACAATAGCATTGATATA
>CAZOLY010000211.1:0-4591 GCA_964580815.1 uncultured Bacteroidales bacterium | reverse complement strand
GCCTGATCTCGCCTTCGTACGGACCGGTAGCGCACAGCAGCCGTTCGTAGTCGAGGCTGGTAACCACGTTTTCGAACTTGCCGTACCCATAGTCGTTTCTCACCTTGGGGTCGAACGGTTCGAAGCCGGGAGACAGGATGACGGCCTCGGCGTTTTTGTTGCTGAAAGAATAGAAAAATGGATTAAAAAAGAGAATATTGAATATGTGAAAATTGATTGCAATTATCAATTGAATATTGAAGATGCCGCTGAAATGGCAGACAAAGATATAATAGTATTTGTCGATGCTTCAAAAGAAGATCTGAGTGATTATTTGCTAACCAGGGTAAAACCGTCAAATAAACTCGAATTTACTACGCATTCGATATCTCCGTCTTATTTGCTGAATCTTTGTAATGTTATATATAACAGATCTCCTGAAGTATATCTTCTTCATATTAAAGGCTATAAATGGGACTTTATGGGAGAGATAACCGAAAAGGCAAAAAGAAACCTTGGAAAAGCTTATAACTTTCTTAAAAAGTTTATTATAAGCAATAAAAATGGCATTAAAGACATATATTTTGAAAGAATATAAATCCCGGGTTATTTTTTTAAACATAAAGAATAGTTAAAAAGAAATATAAAATAGTCTTTAAAAAATATAAAAAGACTATTTTTGAGAAAAATAATATAAAACAGACCTTTACCAAAAAACCGCAATAATAAAACTATAAAGATGAATATTATGTCATGGGCAAATAAAAAAATTCTTATAGTTGAAGATGATGAGATAAGTAAAGAGTTTTTTGATGAAGTATTAAAGCCAACAAAAGCGACGTTGCTCTTTGCAAAAGAAGGTAAAACAGCTATACAGGCATGTAAAGAAAATCCTGATATTGATATTATCCTTATGGATATTCAACTGCCTGTAATGGATGGACAGCAGGCAGCAGATGAAATAAGGAAGATTAATAAGAATATTATAATTATTGCCCAGACAGCATATGCGATGTCTGAAGACAGACAAAAATATCTTTCTTCGGGTTTTGATGATTATATTTCCAAACCAATAAACCCTGGCGGATTATTGGAAATGATCGGGAAATACCTGTTGTGAAAATTCCAGGCATCGCTAAACAAAATTTTATTTTTGATCAGTCAACAATCAGTTTTATAAATTGCATATTTTTGAAATTATTAATAGTTTTAACGGTTATTACTTAGGAATTATAAAGTAAATATTATGAAACACAGACGATTTATTTTCATGCCTTTGGTTGTTTTAATGACTCTTCTTATTAGTTGCAAATCAGGAGGTAAGTCCGGGACAGATGAACTTGATTTTGGTGACATTAATCTTGATGAAGAAACCAGGATATTGACAAGTGCTGATACAGTTGGTCAGGGATTACCCATATTTTATAATATGTACCTGTCGGTGGAGATGTCTTCACTTTTCGAATCAATAGGAGCTGTTTTCGATGCGGATTTGCTTAATAGCACATCGAAAATTCCTGAATATATAACAAGCTCAAAAAAAGCACTTAACATTGGAGTATATGCAGTTGATTTAAGCTATTCACGGATCTTTGAACAAATAGAATATACGAGCAGGTATTTTAATGCTATGCAAAAACTATCGGAAGAATTAGGTATACCAGGCGATTATTTTCTCTCTACAGCCAAAAGATTTGATAGAAATATTAATGATAAGGATTCATTAATTATAATAGCCAACGAGGTGTATGCTGCAACAGACAACTATCTGAAGGAAAATGAGCGCTATTCTGCAGCTGCACAGATTATTCTCGGAGGATGGACTGAAGCATTATATATTGCTGCGAATATTGCTAATGATAGCAAAGAAATTGAAGTATTTGAAAGAGTTGCAGAACAGAAATATTCGCTGGAGAATCTTATTGACATGCTTGAGAACTATAAAGATGATGAAGTAATTGTAGGTTATTTAACCAGGCTTAAAGGTTTGAGGCGGCCTTTTAATGCACTATATGAAAATGTTAATAAAGATTTTGATCCTGCAACGGTGGAAGGAAAGAAACATTTAGAAACAATTTCAACACAAATAACTGAGCTGGGGAAAAATATTAATAGAATCAGGAATGAAATTATTGGATAGCTGGCAGGCAGATTATTGACCCGACTATTTATATTCTTACGCCAATAACAAGAACATCATCAATTTGCTCCTGGTCACCCTGCCAGTCAATAAATATTTTATCAAGGATTTGCTTTTGCTCTTCCATAGGCTTTTTATAATTCTCAAGTATAATCTCCTGAAAACGCTTTAGTTTTATTTTTTTTCCTTCAGGGCCACCGAACTGGTCAACATAACCATCAGAGAAGATATAAAACGTATCACCCTTATTAATATCAATAACATGTCTTGTGAAGGGTGCTTCCTTTGTCTGGTGTATTCCTATCGGCATCCTGTCACCTTTAACCAGTAAAAGTTCTTTATCCTTAACGTAAAACAAAGGATTAAAAGCCCCTGAAAACTGAAGTGTATTGCTTCTATAATCAACAGTGCATATTGCAATATCCATTCCATCTTTTGTCTCACCTTCCTGACCTGTCTGCCGTAGTGCGGACTTCACATTTTTTCGCAGTTCGTTTAAAATTATATTTGTCGACAGGTTATCCGTATTATTAACAATTTCATTAAGGAATGCCATGCCCAGCATACTCATGAATGCACCAGGTACTCCATGTCCGGTACAATCTGCTGCTGTAATAATTGATATTCCGTCCTTTTTCATGCCCCAGTAAAAGTCACCGCTGACAATATCTCTTGGCTTGAGAAGAATAAAGTAGTCGTCAAAAGAATCTTTCATAAAATCAGGGGGAGGGAGAACCGCAGACTGAATTTTTTCAGCGTAGATTATACTATCTGTAATAGCTGCATTTTTTTCTTCTATTTCCTTTTTCTGGCTGGCAAGAATAGTATTTTTTTTGCGTGTAACCAGAAAACCTGTAAATAAAAGTATTGCTATTATTGATATAAGGACTTCCATCCATACTGCTCTCTTGCGCGCTTCTTTTGCCCTTTCATTTTCTGTTTCCAGCAGCCTGATCTCATTTATGCGCTCTTTTTCTTCTGCTTCCTTTCTTTTTAATTACGATGCCTGTAAAGCTTTTTGCTGCTCCAGGTCTTTTATTTTGACTTTCTGTATTTCTTCCCCATGCTGTTTTATTTTAAGTTCATATGCCTGCTTTAATCTTTCCTTCTCGGAAATCTCCAGCTCTTTTTCTCTTCTCAGCAATATGAGTTCCTGTGCCTGTTTTTCCTGCTCAAGTCTCAGTCTCTTTAATTCCAGGTCTTTTAAATTTTCATCAGCCAGCTTCAGTTTCAGCTCTTTCTCCGTTTTTTCAATTGCTATCCTTTTATTTGACAGTTCGTGATCTTTCATTCGCTGTTCTAATAATAATGAGTCATTAATTTTTAAATATAACTCATAGTAATTAAGTGCATTAATATGGTCATTCCCTGCTTTAAGGATTTTTGAATAAGTGTTATAGCAGTCTCTAAGTAATGTTTTATTGGTGCATAATCTGGCAGAGGAAATGGAATTCTGGCTGAAAACTCCGGCATTATACAGATCACCTTTATAATAATACAATAATGCGATAATATTTCTGAGTTCTGCACCTTCACATTCCCTTTTTTCTGATTCCCTTATTTTTAAAGCTCTGTTCAAATAATAAATTGAATTCTGATAATCTTCTATATTCTGGTAACATATGCCGAGGTTAATGAATAAATCTGCAATATCTGAATCTTTTAATCCTGCTTTTTCCGCAAAATAGATAGATCTTCTGAATGACTCTACAGCTTTATTATAGTCTTTAATGTATAAGTAATCATTACCGGTATTATTCAATATATCAGACATTGCTGCGGTATCTTTCTGTTCTTCGTATAATGAAAGTATTTCATTATTAATGGAAATACTCTTCTCAAACTGATTTAATTTATTATGTATGGCTGCAAGGTTGAATAATATTCTGATATTATTATTCACATCACCCATTGCTTTATATAATAACATTAATTCGACATAGTACTTCTCGGATAGGTCATATTCATTCATTTTAAGATAAGTAACACTTAGATATTCAAGTATCCTTATTTTGGCACTTGCATCAGATTTATCTTTTTCAAGCTGGTAAATTTGCATGTAATATTCGGCTGCTTTATCATATGCCTCTATTACATAATAACTTCCGGCAATACTGTAATATGCTTTCTTTAGATTTTTTTCGTCTTTTATATGAGTAAATATGTTGGCTGCACGTAAATAATATTCGATGCCTGACTCGATTCCATTTTTTTCAAACTCCTCATCCCCAAGCTCTAATAATTCTATGGCCTGCAGAGAATCTTTTTCTCCGCGCCCGGCTTCATTTTTTGGATTTCCTGTGTTCTGGCATAAAATGCCGAAAAAGGGAAATAAAATTGTAAAAGCATATAAGAGACAGGCATTGATTAACTTTATCAGGCTCATAAGCTGGTTTGTTATCTTAATTTAATGAATAGGTTAATCCCAGTCGTATATTCCTTCCCAGTTGCGGATTATATGGAATATCTTCT
>CAZOLY010000210.1:0-4640 GCA_964580815.1 uncultured Bacteroidales bacterium | reverse complement strand
TAACGTCCATATCAGAAGACATTGACAGAAATGAACTGTGGGTCGGAACGGAAGACGGACTAAATGTATTTGATAAGAGAAAGGAAGTATTTTTCAGGTATTTCAGCAAAAAGGGAAATGAAAAGACAATAAGCGATAATTCCATTACTTCAATTGTGAAGGATGAGACGGGAAATTTCTGGATTGGCACAAAATCCGGCGGCTTAAACAAGTTTGATGCTTCGAAAAAGGAATTTTCATACTGGAAGAATGATCCTTCAAATGCAGATGGTATCAGCGATAATTACATTGATTATTTGTTTTTTGATAAAGGCGGACTGTTATGGATTGGGACTGTAAATACCGGGATAAACGTACTGGATATTAAAGAAAAACAATTCAGATTAGTAAGGAATGATCCCAAAAATCCTAACAGTCTTTCCAATAATACTATCAGGAGTATTTATGAAGACAAGGAAGGCAATATATGGATCGGCACATATGGGGGAGGACTTAACAAATACGATAAAAACAATTTTGTTCATTACCTGCATCAGCTTGATAATACAAACAGCTTAAGTCACAATATCGTGACTGTCATCCATGAAGATATTAACGGGAATTTGCTGATAGGTACATGGGGTGGGGGCTTAAATAAAATGGACAAGAAAACAGGTATAATAACAAGAAATTTCCTGAATGTTCCTGAATTTGTAAACGACATATATGAAGATGAGAACCATAGAATCTGGATAGGTTGCAACGGGGGATTATATGTTTATGATCAGACACGCAGGAGACTGGCAAGATTTGACAATGAGCTGGATGATAAAAGAAAACTTACTGCCACATCTATTAATAAGATACTTAAAGACCATTTGGGAAATTTGTGGATCGGAACATTTGACGGATTGAATAAGATTGTACTGGCCCCGGATAATATGGAAGCTGATACTATAATTCACTACTTAAAAAATCCTCTGGATCTGAATAGTCTTAGTGACAACAGGATTGTGACACTCTTTGAAGATATTAAAGGCAATTTATGGATAGGCACCTATGGCGGTGGTTTGAATGAATTGATACAGGACAGTTCGGGCCATGCAGATAATCCTGGGAAATTTGTTTTTTATTCTGATGACGACGGACTGTCAGGCAATACGATTTATGGCATCCTTGGCGACGATAACGGCTATTTATGGATAAGCACAAACCAGGGATTATCAAAATTTAATCCTGTTGAAAAAACTTTTTACAATTTTGACGTCGGTGACGGATTACAGGGTAACCAGTTTTACTGGCGTGCCTGCATGCGCAGCCGGACCGGAGAAATGTATTTTGGGGGGATCAACGGGCTGAATATTTTTCATCCTGATGATATTAAGATAAGCAGGGGATTTCCAAAGGTAATACTTACAGACCTCCAGTTATTTAACAAATCTGTTCCCGTAGGAGCAAGAGCTGAAGGAAGGCAAATATTATTCAAGTCAATTACCTTTACAGATAAAATTAAGCTTACCCGTAAAGATTATGCGTTTACATTTGAATTTGCTGCCCTCACATATAAGTCACAGAAAAAAATTAAATATGCTTACAGGCTGGAGAATTTTGATGACAAATGGATATATACTGATGCCAGGAAAAGGTATGCCACTTATTCACACCTGAGGCCCGGAGATTAAACATTCAAGGTAAAATCCACCAATAAAGACGGGATATGGAATGACGAATTCACCATGATTGGGATAACAGTGCTTCCTGCATACTGGGAGACTGTCTGGGCATACATTGTTTATGGTATAATTCTCTTGTTGCTGTTATACTATTTCAGGAGCCAGGTCCTGTCAAGGGCCAGGTACAGGCATGACATACAGCTGGAAAGGGTCGAACGCGAGAAGGCGGAAGAGTACAATGATATGAAACTGAGGTTTTTTACAAACATATCACACGAATTCAAAACTCCCCTGACTTTAATACTCGGGCCGTTAAGTAAGCTGGTCTCCATGGATAAACTGGATAACAAAATCAAAGCCCAGCTGTCATTGATGCAAAGCGGGAGCAAGAGACTTCTGAGGTTAATAAGCCAGTTGATGGAATTCAGAAAAGTCGAAACAGGCAATCTTAATCTCAGGATATCCAAAAATGACATTATTCCAGTCTTGAAGGATATAGCCTTTTCATTTAAATCCAGGGCCATCCAGAATAAAATAAAATATTCACTCAAAATACCGGTCAAATCAGCTTTTATCTGGTTTGACAGGAATATCCTGGAAACAATAGTATATAATTTGTTGTCCAATGCATTCAAGTTCACCCCTGAGAATGGCAAAATACATCTTTCATTGAAGTTCATAAATAATAAAGGAGAGAACATAATTCCAAATCAGAAAGATGAGAGATACATACAACTGAAGGTCTCAGATACAGGGATAGGCATTCCAAAAGAAAGGATGGATACCCTGTTTAAACGTTTTTACCAGATTGGTAAGTCGGAACTGCAAAAAAGAGGAACGGGCATCGGACTGGCCCTGTGCAAAGATCTTGTTGACTTACATCATGGTGAGATATCCGTAGAAAGCGAACAGGGGACGGGCACTGATTTTTTGGTCAGGATGCCGGTTCATGAGTCATTTTTCAATAAAAATGAATTCATTGAAGATGAGGACACATCAAAGGATATACAAAAAATACCGGGATTTATAAAAGAGGAGGCCGAAGTAATTCTTATAGATGAAGATTTGTCGTCCTTTGAATTTAAGGCACCTGAAAATCCGGATGCCCCTGTTATCCTGATAATAGAAGATGACATCGAACTGGTAAAATACATCGGTAAACTCCTTGAAGACAAATACAGCATTTTAACTTCCTATAGCTGTGAGAACGGTATGGAAATGATTGTAAATAATGAACCCGATTTAATTATCCTGGATATCATGATGCCCGGAATGAATGGCCTTGAACTATGCCAGAAATTAAAAAATGATATACGTATAAGTCATATTCCCGTTATTCTTTTAACTGCTCTTGCCTCTGTTGAGGATCAGATTAAAGGATTATCGACAGGAGCTGATGCATATATTTCCAAGCCTTTTCACTCAGGACATTTAATAGTGAATATTGAGAAACTTATAGAACAGCGAAAACAGCTGAGGGCTCATTTTCAAAGAGAATTTTATATTAAACCAGATTCATCCGAGTTACAATCCATGGATGAGAAATTCCTGAATAAGGTAATTAACTATATAAAGAAGAATCTTTCAGCGTCTGATCTAAATGTGGAAACCCTGAGCAATGAGGTTGGAATCAGCGCTACTCATCTGTACAGGAAGATTAAATCATTAACCGATTTGTCACCAAATGAACTTATACGCAAGTTGAGATTAAAAAAAGCGGCGGAACTGTTATCTGCAAAGCAGGGTACAATTTCTGAAATTATGTACGAGGTCGGCTTCTCAAACCATTCTTATTTTGCAAAGTGCTTCCATGAAGAATTCGGATTATCACCAAGGGAGTTCGTCTCAAAACTAAACAACAAATAAATAGGGCACAATAAACAGGGGACAGCCGCTTTTATGCCTTTCCCTTTTCTCCATGTTGGATTTCTTTTGTTTTATGTAAGATTTGTTGCCAGCCAGGTAAGATTTGTTTTTTTAATTGATTGATTTCATTCCACCAAATGCAAATATTAAAGATATATTCGCCAGGTCAATGCCCGAACTTAATATTAACCAAACTACAACCCTATGAAAAATAACCTGCTCACATTTTCTGCTGCTATTCTGCACAGTGGTTATCACTAACAATCGAACCTATTTGACAATAGCTGTTACAGACAGAAATCCTGACATACATTTTTGAATAAGATACTGTAAAAAAAATGAAAAACTTAAAGAATAACGATACCGAATACTATGACAGAAAAAAAACAAAGTCTGCTTTAATAATAAAAGAAATTGTTCTTTTATTATTAATAGTACTTGTCATTATTTTTTCATTGATAATAATATTAATTGATAGATAATATCTGAAATAATTAATCTTAAAAATAAACCTATGAGAAAAATTCTATGCTTTTTAATTTCTGTTTTAATTTTTAGCGTCCCGTACGTGTTGGCCCAGCAAGTGGAAATAACCGGAAAGGTGCTTGATGAGAATAATATTGGTATGCCGGGGGTCAATGTTGTTATCAAAGGAACAACAACCGGCACGGCAACGGACGTAGATGGTAATTACAGAATTACTGTACCTGGAACAGAGAGCATTCTGCAGTTCTCTTATGTCGGTTATCTGACAGAGGAAATAGCTGTCGGCAACCAGACGGTAATTAACCTTAATATGGTGCAGGATATAGCAAGCCTTGAAGAAGTAGTGGTTGTCGGTTACGGAACCATACCGAAATCTGACATTACCGGGGCTGTATCAAGCGTCAGGGCAGAAGATCTGCCTGCTTCAACAGCAGTGTCAATTGGTAATCTGTTGCAGGGCAAAGCAGCAGGCTTAAATATCAGAGTATTTAGTGCCCAGCCTGGCGGAAAAGTTGATCTTGACATCCGTGGTGCAATTTCTCCGAATGGGAATAATTCACCCCTGTTTGTAATCGATGGAGTACCTATTACTGATAACAGTACAATTGAATATGAAATATATGATACTGACCTCGG
>CAZOLY010000209.1:0-4668 GCA_964580815.1 uncultured Bacteroidales bacterium | reverse complement strand
GGGGTATTTTCCCAGGAACAGGAAATTAAGGTGAAAGGAGAAGTGCTGGAATCAGGTACTGAAATACCATTAAAACAGGCAATAATTTCTGTGATTGCTACGGGGAATAAGGCAGAGACAAACGAAGCAGGTGAATTTGAAATAGTTGTTTCCGACCTGCAGACGGAAATAATTATAAATTTACCGGGTTTTGACAGCAGAAGAATTTATTTAAATGGCAAAGATAGTTTGAAGATTTATATGGTTTCTGCCGGGTATAAATCTTTGGATGATGAAGTATTTCTTCCGTTGGGAACAAAATCCCGTAAAGACCTGTTGAATTCGGTTTCAACAGTTGAACTAAATGATATTAATAAAGCCCCGGTAACTTCACTGGATCAGTCTTTACAAGGAAGGGTTGCAGGTATGTATGTCGTACGTCATTCAGGCTTCCCGGGACAAAAATCATGGCTCGACATCGGAGGGGTATCATCTATTTATTGTAAAAATGATCCATTGCTTATTATTGACGGAATGATTCATGAAACGAATTACGCGGATTACGGTATTATTGATGGGTTTTCACTTAATCCTATGGATATATTAGATGTCGAGGATGTAGCCAATATTTCTGTTATCAAGGGTGGTCAGTCATACTGGGGATCAAACAGTTCTAATGGGATAATTTATATCAATAGTGAACAGAAAAGTGAAACCAGTTCTGCCATCAGTTTCAGTACATATGGCGGTATTGGGTTATTGCCGGCTAAGCTGGATGTTTTGGATGCCGGTCAGTTTAAAAGCCTTTTCAGGGAACAGTTGACAGGGGCAGGGTACAGCCAGGATGATATTGCACAAATGTACCCGTGGCTGGACGGGGACATTAATTCGGAAGATTACTATAAATACAGCAATAATACGGATTGGCAGGATGAATTATTTCAGCCAAGTGTCTTTCAGAAGTACCATATCTTTTTAAAAGGGGGAGATGATATCGCTACATACAATATTTCTTCCGGTTACCTGAAACATGAAGGAATTTATGAAAATGCACGCTACTCTAGATATAATTTAAGAATTAACGGAAAAATAAATATCACAGATAAATTTGCAGTTATCCCAAACGTAAAGTTGTCTCTGGCTGATAGCTACCTGGCGAATATGGGACCCGAAGAGTCTGATAATCCAATATTAGCGGTCGTATTAAAATCACCGCTTATGACTCCAATGGCAAGAGATCCTGTAACGGGACAGGAACTGACGGAGCTTGATGATGTAGGTGTATTTAATGTCAGTAATCCGATTGCCATTGTACGTGAAGGTATAGGGAGCAACAGGAACTACCATTTTTTGAGTTCTGTGGATGCACAGTACCACCTGTCTGATAAAATATTGATTTCATCTCTTACAGGTCTGGATTTTAATAATTGCAGGGAAGCCTTATTTTTACCTGATATAGGCCTTGTAGATCAGGAATTTGCAGATAATTCACGCCACGATTTGGTATATGAGTTCCGCTCAACCCAGAATCATTCCAAAATTATATATACCCTTGGTACAAAAAAAGGAAATAATATATATGCTGTTATCGGATTAAGGTACCAGAAAAATTCCTATAAATTTGATGAAGGTAATGATTTGAATACACCTTCCGATGATTTCAGAAATCTGGGCCAGGGTGCTAAGTACCAGTACTTAAGGACAACCATTGGTGATAACAGGGGTCTTGTATGGATGTCATATTACGGGGTAATAGACTATTCAATAAAAGATAAATATTACATCAATGCTAATGTTTCATACGATGGAACATCTAATTTAACAAGTGAAACAAGGTACAATTTATACCCGTCTGTGAACCTGGCATGGAGAATTTCTTCCGAAAAACCATTTTCTGCCATGCAGAAGCTGGCCGATCTCAAACTTAGAGCATCCTATGGCATTAGCGGGAATATGCATAGTTCGGTTTACGATTACTCCAAGCTGTTTTATATAGGTAGAAGATGGGACATCTATGGTGTTATTTTAAGGGATGCGATACCGAACCCCGATCTTGAACTTGAGAAGAAATCAACCATTAATGCAGGAATTGATATTGCCTTAAATAATCAACTGACAAATTTGCATTTTGATTATTATAACTCAACGGTTGGAAATCTTGTTATTGACCAGGAATTACCGAATGAATACGGATTTAAGGATTATTATGATAATGGCGGGGTTCTTAATATCAATGCATACGAACTTTCATTCGATTCCAGGATTAATAAAGAAAATTATACCTGGTCATATGGATTTACTGTAAGCAGGTTTGATTCAAAGGTAAAGAAACTGGATTTTATAAACCAGAGTAAAACTCAGATTATATATGATGTAATTGGAGCTCAATATGTCACGCAAAAAGGAGAAGCTTTAAACATGTTTTATGGCTATAAAACAAATGGCACCTATGCCGATAACAATGAAGCTGCAGGTGTAACCGGACCGAACGGACTGCCAATGGAAGAGGGGGATGTAAGATTTGTGGATTCAAACAGCGACAATATAATTGATGAGAATGACAAAACAATTATTGGTAATCCGAATCCCGATTTGTACGGAGGTTTCTTTACAACATTAACCATTAAAAGATTTGAATTTTCGGCATTATTTACCTATTCGATAGGTAACGACATCTTTAATTATGTAAGGCTTAAGGCTGAATCAATGGACCAGTTTTATAACCAGTTAACGGCCATAAATGACAGGTGGACTTCTACAAACACGGGAAGTGACATGCCAAAGGCCGTATATGGTGATGACAGGGGAAATACGGTATTTTCCGATCGATGGATTGAAGACGGCTCTTATATGAAGCTAAAAGAATTCACTATTGGTTACATTCCGCCTAAATTCTCTAAATTATACAGGGATCTTACGGTTTTTGTGACAGCTTCCAATCTTTTCACATTGACAAAATATAAAGGTTATGATCCGGAGTTTTTCTATCAGAACAACCTTTATTATATGGGCCTTGATTATGGGAAAATTCCTAATACCAGGTCAGTTATTATTGGCATTAAATTAGCATTGTAATAAAAAATTTATTGAAATGGAAAGAATATATAAGAATAAATTATTCTGCTTTTTTGGTTCGATAGTTGCACTATGTATGACTATTTCCTGTAGTGAAGATTTTTTTGATACAAAGATAGGAGACAGGATATTCCCCGAACAACATTTTAATAATTCAATTGATGTTGAACTGTCCTATCTTGGGGTTACCTCCATTTTGCAGGAAATTCTCCCAAATTATATTGTTGTTGACGGGCTATTGTCAGATCAGATGGAAGTCACACAGTCAGCTGACGTGGAGATGAGAAATATTTATGATCACAATATTTCATGGAATAATCCATTTATTGACGGGTCTGCATACTATAAGGTCATTATTTCTGCCAACGATGCATTGCAACATATTGACCAGGTAGTCGCAAAGGATCGGTATTATGATACACTGGATAACAAGTCATATAGGGCTGCCCTTATTGGTTACCGGTCGTGGGCGTATTTTAACTATGTTCGTCTTTATGGTGAAGCTGCCCTCATACCTGATGAAATGAGTTCAATCTCCGGGACATCCAACCTGACAATGGTAAACAGAATAGACATGCTGGACACCCTGATTAATCAACTGACACCTTACATTCATGATAATGAAAGCCAGATAGAAGAGATATATGTTTTTAATTCAATTAACACCAAAGCATTGCTTGGTGAAATATACCTTGAGAGAGGGGATTACGAAAAAGCTGCGGAACTGCTTAAAGCAGCTATTGAAAGTTATGGTAATAGTGCTACAATGTACAAAGTAGACAGAACGTATAGCATGGAGGATTATGCAAATACTTTTATTAATTCATTTTCGCTTACAAGTACTGTCATGGCAGCAGTTCCATTTTCATTTGAAGAAGGACAAAAAAATCCTCTGGAAGACTATTTTGGATATAACCACTACTATATGATCAAGCCGGCAATGAATGTTATTGATTCATTTAATGCACAAATTCAGCAAACCAATGGAATAGGTGATATTTACAGGGGTAAGGGGGTGAATTTTAATACAGTCCCTGGTACCGATGATCAGGAATATTACATCTCCAAGTATTCACTGGATGAATCAGTTTTGTATAGTGCAGATATAATTCTTTACAGAGATGCCGATATTCATTTACTGCTTGCTGAAGCACTAAACCGTATAGGTGAAACTGATTTGGCAATGTCACTATTGAATAACGGTATGAGTGTGTTATCTCCAAGACCCGAGGGCTATTCCAGGTGGGGGAGAAACCTGGGAATACGTGGCCGTGTGTTTTTAAAAGCCCAGACAGTACCTGCAAATGCAGCAGATCCTTTATTGTACAGGGAAGATCTGATTGTCCAGGAACGCGCACTTGAACTTGCATTTGAAGGCAAGCGCTGGTTCGACTTAATGCGCATAGCCCGCAGGAGGAATGATCCGTCATACCTGGCCAATAAAGTGGCAGCTAAATATAGCGATCCGGCTGAGGCAGAATCTATTAGGAGCTGGCTGATGAATGAGGCAAACTGGTACCTGCCCGCTGCCAGATAATATAAATACATTCTAGACAGTACTGTCTTTAATTAATAAATATAAGGAGATTTAATATGCCGGACATTGACGGAACC
>CAZOLY010000208.1:0-4694 GCA_964580815.1 uncultured Bacteroidales bacterium | reverse complement strand
GCACGGTGGATCTTACGGTTAAGCGCCAGCATCAATGTTATGGCATGCTCGGCAACAGCATTGGGCGAATATGCAGGCACCCTCACAACCTTTATCCTGTTAAGGGCCGCCTTCAGGTCAACATTATTGAAACCCGCACAGCGCAATGCAATTAATTTTACACCGTACTCAATAAGCTTATCGATCATCCTCGAATTGATAATGTCGTTGACAAAGACCACTACTACATCAAAACCCTGCGCCAGGATAACATTATCCTCGGTAAGGTGATACCTGAAATAGCGGATATCAAAGTCACAATCCTTGTTCAGGGTGTCAAACGATTCCTTATCGTAAGACTTGGCATCGAAAAAAGCTATTCGTGTTTTCATGGCTCATGGATTTTATTATATAACAAGCCCGGGCGAAATATGTTTGTTATAGTTGGCAAATGAATTTAGTTTCTTTACCCAAAGTTCAGAAAATTCTTATTATCTGATCAATATCCTGATGTTTTTTTAGCATATTTATTATTAATTTTAGAAAAATTTATAATCCTCATACCTGCTATCGATGAAGCATAACTTTTTTATCTATAATACTCTTACAAGAAAGGAAGAACAATTCGTACCTCTTAATCCGCCTCATGTCGGACTCTATGTTTGCGGTCCCACTGTTTATGACAATCCTCACTTGGGGCACGCAAGGGGGGCAATAAATTTTGATGTCCTGTTCCGCTATTTAATGCACCTGGGCTATAAGGTGAGGTATGTAAGAAATATTACCGATGTGGGGCATCTTGAGGATGACGTGCATGATGAGGGAGAAGACAGGATAGAAAGGAGGGCCAGGCTTGAGAAGCTCGAACCTATGGAAATTGTCCAGCACTATTCCAACCAGTACCATAGGAGCATGGAGCTTTTAAATGTTCTGCCTCCCAGTATCGAGCCCCGGGCATCCGGACATATCATTGAACAGCAGGAATTGGTAAAGAAGATTATTGAAAACGGGCTTGCCTATGTTACCGGGGGCTCGGTGTACTTTGACCTTGAGAAGTACAGCAAGACCCATGATTACGGGAGGTTGTCAGGAAGGAAGCTCGACGAGCTGCTTAGCAGCACACGTGAACTGGGGGGTACCCACGAAAAGAAAAGTCCCCTTGACTTTGCCCTGTGGAAGAAAGCAGGGCCTGAGCATATTATGCAATGGCCTTCGGAGTGGAGCAGGGGATTCCCCGGGTGGCACGTTGAATGCTCTGCCATGGGAATGAAATACCTGGGAGAAAAATTCGATATCCACGGCGGAGGCATGGACCTGCTGTTTCCCCACCATGAATGTGAAATAGCACAATCAACCGCTGCACTGGGCGGCGACCACGTGAAATACTGGGTGCATAATAATATGATCAACATCAAGGATAAGAAGATGAGCAAGTCCCTGAAGAATGCCATAACTCTCGAGGAACTGTTTGCAGGAAAGCATGAAGCCCTGGACAAGGCATATACACCCATGACAGTTAGATTCTTCATCCTTCAGGCACATTACAGGAGCACGCTCGACTTTTCAAATGAAGCATTGCAGGCTGCTGAAAAGGGGCTCGAAAGGCTGATGAACGGCATAAAGGCATTAAAGAAAATAAATCCTTCGAAAAAGTCAACGGTAAATATCAGGGAGCTGATAGACAGCTGCTACGAAGCTATGAATAATGATATGAATACCGCTGTTGCGATTTCCCATCTTTTTAACGGAGTGAGGCTTATAAATTCATTATTATGTGATAAAAAGGAGGGTATTGATAAAAAGGACCTTGAGGACCTGCGCGGACTATTCCATACTTTTGTTTACGATATACTCGGACTTAAAGATGAGGAGCAGGCATCATCGGCAGGCGATGAGCTTAATGGTGAGCTGATAAAGATGCTGCTGGCACTGAGGCTTGAAGCAAAAAATAAAGGGGACTTTGCCACTGCCGATAAGATACGTTCACAGCTTAATGATCTTGGAATTATTGTGAAAGATACAAAGGACGGATTTGAATGGGATTTACATCACTAAAGCATAGCCTATCTTAAAGAAGAAAGTCCAGTTTGTCTGTGTCAGGGGAGTATCTCTTTCGTTTAACTCGCCACCCTTGTAATTATCGGAATAACCCAAAAACAGTACGGTTTGCGGATTTATTTTGTATGACAGCAGAAACTGGCTGAACATAAACTGCTCCAGAGGTTCAGGAGGGTCCTCATCCGGATTTATATATAAAACCGTGTTATAATCATAATTCCTGTATTGCATGATAACCCTCATAAAGAACTGCTTTGTGAACTGGTAGGTCAACCGCCCTTCCATAATATTTGCAGTGTACAGGCGCCCGGGATCGACATCCAGCTTCTCATACATATAATTAAGGTCTACATTCAGATGCATGCCTATGCTCCAGTTGAAGCCCACATTAAAATGATACCTTTTTCCTAAACGGGTATTGGTGTAATCGATGCGGTCCCCGAAAAGAATGCTTATCCAGTAATGCAGGTTACCCACAGGTTTCAGGCAGTGGTGTATATAGAAGGAGCTCTGGTCAAATGTTGAATCATTATAATTTTCCCTTGTCAGATAATATTCTGCAATGATATGTGATTGTTTGATCATCAGTATTTCATAACCCAGCCTTGCTTCACTTTTTAAAAGGTCAAGATTTTGATCCGTTACGTATTGGTATTCCAGTCCATAATTCATCTGGGTCCACCATAAATCCTGCTTTTTTGCCAGCCATGTATAATCGAGCTCTGCTTCTGCATCTTTTATATCAACCTGAGGAAGAAAACCCTGGTCAACCCTCAGATTTTTTCCGAAATCATAATAAGATAGCCTCCAGTCAATATTCCTGGTATTATGATAATAATCAATTGCAGCTCCATGACTGTTGAAAGTGCCGCCGGGCTGGTCAAATTCTTCAGCTATTGAATCGGGATATTGAGTTGATGTCACGCCGGCCTGAACAGCTATCATGTCTTTTTCAGTTACCCTTAAATAAGCATCGGCCAAACCAAGCCTGTTGAAATAATCCTCGCCTTCCCTGTCGGTTACCAGCACTCCCAGTGTGTACTTGCTTCCCAGGTCCCTTTTATAGCGAAGGACAGAGTTAAATGAATTTTGCTCAATTGTCGTTGCATCATTCCCCTGGCTGCCCGGGAAAACGAGGTTCGTCAGCTTGTCCTGGACAAAATATGAACCTATGGTATTGCCTTTTTCCTTGCCTGTAAGTTTTATTCCCCATACAGGGTCTCTGAGTATACGGGTATAAACGCATGAAGGATGAAAAAAATCAGAGCCCTCGGTGAAGAACGGCCTTTTTTCGGGGTAGAACAAGTCAAAGGGTTCATTAACATCCATCTGTGCTGCATCTGCTTCGACCTGTGAGAAGTCCGGATTCACAGTGCCTGCAAGTATTATATTGGGAGTAATGCCCCATTTGGCCGTAAGTCCGGGATCCACCGTTTTCTTTTCCCAGTTGAGGTCCCCTTCTGTCTCATCTTCGCGGACCTGGTTTAACAGGACTGACAATGTAGGATTAATCTCTATATTTTTGCCGGGAGTGGCACCCTCAAAGCCCGTTATCTTTAGGGACTGGCAGAGGTAGCAGTTCCTGTTCCGGTCGCGCTTAAATGTGCCTATGTGGTGCCTTACATCACGCGGATAGCTGCGTATTGCATCAAAGCCCCAGGTCTGCGTGCCTTCGCTCCTCTGAAAACGCAGGGAGGCAAAAGGTATCGACATCTCTACAAAATATCCTTCAGCAGCTATTCTTCCTTTTGATTCCCATATCGCATCCCAGGAGCCGTCATAGCCATTGCTGCTTTCTATGGCATCTTCCTGTATGCCAAGGGGATTACAAATAAAGTCAAATGAGCGGCGCTCATCATTGTAGGTATCTAAAATTATTCCCACACAATCATCGATAAAAGCATTATCCCTGTCCATAAAATGTGCAAGGATTTTTGAAGGTTCAGGATCATAAGCCTTAAAACCAATATATAAATGGGTTTTTGAGTAGGATAAGAGGACATATGTCTCTACAGGTGGTTTAACATTTTCTCCGGGCTCAACCTCGTAAGGCAGTTCTATAGCAAGCGCCTCTTCCCAGAAACCTTCATCCAGAAAACCATCAACCCTGATCTTTTCTGAAGTCGAAGGAATAGTATAGTGAGGATTTTTCTTATTGACTGCTTCAGGGATTGTGTCACCTGAAAGAACATGGGAACAGCTGAGCCCGCTAACTAACAGGATGAAAAAGATGTTTAAACCCAGATTTTTTAAGATGATTTTTTTAACCATATAATACAATGCGACAGTCTGTGCAAAATTATTTTTATTTTGCTATTTAACAAATAGAAAATGGGGATTGTCCCCATTTATCTATTCAACATCTATATTAAAACCGGGCGGTAATAATGTAGTATTATCTATGATTGCTCCTTTGAATTTGCAGTCTTTTATCGTTGCTTCGGTAAGAATGGCACCCCTTAGGTCTGATTTGCTGAAATCCACTTCTTCCAGGGTGGCTTCTTTAAGATTTATGCCTTCCATGTTGGCACCCTTAAAAACTACCTGCGACAGAGATGCTTCCTTGAGATTTGCTCCTGTAAGATTTGCTCCTGTAAAATCAGTGCCGTCAAGCACTGCTTCGCCAAAGTCAATATTCTCAAGAGAGGCATCACTGA
>CAZOLY010000207.1:0-4861 GCA_964580815.1 uncultured Bacteroidales bacterium | reverse complement strand
CGATGCTAATAAAACTTTACGACAAAACCTCCGTTACCTTTTATCTTCAGGGGGATATTTTTCCCTGCTTCGTATTTAAATTTCTTCATGCTGAAAGAACGGTTATTATCTCCATCTGTTATTAACATGTAAGAACCGGCATTATCAACAAAAGGAAGCACGACATTTATAGTTTTCTCTCCTGCTTCACCGTTTATTCCTGCCAAGTACCATGTGTCGCCTTTCCTGCGGGCAATAATCACGTACTTACCGGGAAAACCCTCAATAAACCTTGTATCATCCCAGCATGAAGGGACCTCCCTGAGAAAATCGCGGACATAACCGGGCACAGTCGCCATACCTCGCGGAGTTTCGGCATAATGCTGCACCCCGGACCAGAACAGCACGGAAAGGGCCAGCTCAAACCCGTTGGTTGTCAACCGTTTTATGCGGGGTACTTCGGAAAAGCAAACCGGAGTGAAGTCCATGGGATCAAAAACATTCCTCGTAAACGGCAGCATGCATGAATGGTTGGCTTCATGGTCGGCATTGAGCTGCTCAAAAGTTACATACTCAAATCCGCGCACTGCCTCGGCAGTCACGAAGTTGGGCCAGGTGCGCTGCCACCCCCTGGGCAATGTAGCACCATGGCAGTTGACCATTATTCCATATTTTGCAGCATCCTCAAAAATATCCTGGTAGTATGACATAACTGACTGTCCGTCCCCGCCAAAGAAGTCAACCTTCACCCCCTTCACTCCCATTTCCTTCAAGCGGGCAAATTCCTTATTCCTGCTATCCGCAGTCAGCATTTTATTCCTGGGTGTTTGAAATGCAGTGTTCCAGTCCCCTGCCGAGTTGTACCACATTATTATTCTAACATCCTTTTCCCTGCCATAGCTTACCAGCCTGCCCATACTGTCATAACCTATTTGCTTATCCCACAGGGCATCAATAAGGCAATATTCCCAGCCCATGTCTGCTGCATAATCGATAAACCTTTTCTGTACATCGTAAACTGTGGAATCATCTTTAAGTAATACCCAGCTCCATGAAGCCCTTCCCGGTTTTACGTATGACACATCTTCCAGCTTCGAGGGACCAGCCAGATCCGTGCCCAATGTGGACTCTACAATCGTCTTTAACCCTTTGCCAATTGCTATGATCCTCCAGGGTGTGTGCCACGGGAGAGCGGACTCGGGATTCAGGGGGCCGCCCTGTATAACCTCAGGCTCCTGCGGAAAGCCGATAAAAAACATGTAGCTTGCAGAATCCTGCATCAGCCTGCAGCCACAGTAATTCCTGTCAGGGGCTGTTTCCGTTATTAACATCCAGAACTCACCGTAATTAAATAATGCCGGGAAAACCCACCCGGGCTCGCTTACCGGGAGAGCGGACAAATAAGTATCCTGTATATAATACTCTTCATATGACGGATTCACCTGGCTCCAACCGGACTTTGCAGCGGCTATTGGCTGAATAAATGCTTTTGTTCCTTCCGGAAAATTAAATGAACTAAGTTCCCTGGTTATCTTTTTTATATCTTTTGATTTTCCCGGGAAATAATATCTGAAAGCTACCCCGTCATCCGACAGCTGGAAAATAATATCCATTTTTTTGCCATTGCCGTTTTTCAAATGGAACACTCTTCTGTTTCCTGTATACGTACAATTACTTTTCTTGCTGCTTAATAACCTGTACTCGTCTCTTATCACCTGCACAGGTGATACCGATTCCAAAACAAGCTTTTCTGAAAAATCCTCATCTTCCATGATTATACCAAGCCTTGAATTATGCAATACAAGAGAATCGCCATATAAAATATCATAGTAGGCCTTCATGTCAGAGGAAAGTGTAAGGCGTACCGTTATTTTTTTATCCGGACTGCTGACTGTTGTATCCTGGTTTACTGAGGTACATGATTGCTGAAAGAAACCCAATACAATTAATAATAATGCCATAACAGCAAATCTGCATTTACCTGATGCTTTCATAATATATCTATTTTAATTATCATTAGTTTTTTGTTCCGGAATCAACCGGGGGCCTTTAAATTTATTACATGCCGGTCCGGTTTTTAATTTTCAGGTACAGGCTTTAAAACAAAGCCAAAATTATAAATACCTGGGAATATCATATATTCATCATGGGGTTTTGCGCCCCAGGCATTATCGCCACCCACACCCATCTGCTTCAGATCAATATGCCACTCAATAAAATCGCGGCGTACAATGTCTGTTGTATGCCTTTGAGCCTTTTTTACCCCCGGGTCAAAGTCCTCACGAGCATAAGGCATGGCGCTTGTGCAAATTAAAGGCTGGCCTATCGCTTTTAGTCCCTCTCCAGCGTCATTACAAAGCATTGCCCAGCGTACATCCGTTTTATACCCATTTTCCTGGGGCCTGTTATAGGGGTAATACTGTTCAGTCGCCTTCGACCTGTACAAGCCTACTAAAGCCGAGGTATTCCTGTCAGCATAATTCTCATGGGGTCCACGGCCAAAATATGAGAAATTATCAAATTCCGCAGGAATCCTCGTGCGGAACCCTATGCGCGGTATTACCGGCAGTCCGGTTTTATCAAAATTAAACGTGCTCCTTACAGCCAGGGTTCCGTTACTGTATATTTCATAAATTACAGTGGCACGGGAATCAATACGCCCTACCTTAAAATCAACATTAACAATAATATTTCCAGGGACTGGCTGTGAATATTCTATCTTTTCAACAGTAAATTCATTTTCAAGGTTTTTCCATACTTTACACGTATCAGGCATGCCGTTACCAAAGTCATTGTCTGTGGGAGCCCTCCAGAATTCAGGCTGCAAAGGCATAAGTAACATCTCGCGGTCTCCCGATTTATAGGAAGAAATCCATCCTGACTTTTTGTCAATGTTAAGTGAAAATCTGCCACCTGAAACAGATATTATGTTATTACTATCAGCCAGCATTAATGTGCCATCAGTCTGCCAGCTCTTTGCAACCTGTTTATAAACGGGCAGCTTCATTTGTCCGTATGCTACCGTATGTCCTGCAGGAACAAGTTCCGTGCCTGTTCGTGTCCGTGCATATATTGTGATAAAATACTCTGTATTTTCCGCCGGCCTGATTTCGGGAATATCAAGAGCTACAATTTTTGAAGAGCCTGGTTCTATATTTACACTGAATGTTTCACTTTTTTTGAGCTGCTTGCCGTTTGCCTCGATCACCCACCAGAAGTCAAGAATATCGAGGTTCGTAAAATTATAATTGTTAACAAACTCTACCCTGCCCCTGGCAAGGTCAGCATCCTTAAAATAAACTGGCTGGTATACCTTCTTCATCTCAAAAAGCGAGGGATGGGGAGTGCGGTCCGGATTGACAACGCCGTTCATGCAGAAGTTGTTATCTGAAGGTACGTCAGGCGGACCGAAGTCTCCTCCATAGGCCCAGTATTTATTACCTTTATCATCATATTTCGCCAGTCCCTGGTCAACCCAGTCCCATACAAAGCCACCCTGCAGGTTATCGTACCTGTATATCAAATCCCAGTAATCCTGGAAATTGCCAAGGCTGTTTCCCATGGCATGCGAATATTCGCACATAATGAGGGGCCTGTCATTGTGTGATCCGGCATACAACCTCATTTCTTCCATTTTGGGGTACATAGGACATACTATGTCTGTATTAGGCTCACGCCGTGCCTGCTCATACTGGACCGGACGAGTGGGATCATTGGTTTTTATCCAGTTATAGGTCTGGTATAAATTATCACCGTTCCCCGCTTCATTACCCAGTGACCATATGATTATGCATGCAAAATTCTTATCTCTTTCCACCATGTTCCTTGTGCGGTACAGGTGTGCATCAAGCCATGCCGGATCGTTTGCTATAGTATGATTTCTCTGCCATCCCAGTCCGTGGCTTTCTATGTTCGCCTCGCCAATGACATACATCCCGTATTTATTGCATAGTTTGTAAAAAACCGGATCCTGGGGATAATGCGAGGTTCTTATGGCATTTATATTATTCTGCTTCATAAGCCTTATATCATCGATCCTTGTTTCCACATCAAGCACATGTCCCGTTTCCGGGTTATGTTCATGCAGGTTTACACCTCTTATTGTCACAGGCACGCCGTTAATTTTCAGTAATCCGCCAGCAATACATATATTTCTGAATCCCGTTTCGAGGTAAACAGCCTGCAGAAGGGAGCTGTCATTCTTCAGGATGATTTCAAGCCCGTATAATTCGGGATGCTCTGCATTCCACTGCCGCACACCAGGGATTTTCGCCCTGAACGTGGCAGTGCCGTTTGCCGATATTCTTTTCTCTTCTTCATGCACTGCCTTACCCTTGTCATTAAGCCTGCATAAAACAACTGCTTCTTTATACTCTGTATCATGATTTGTAACATCAACATCAACGCTGAGCAGCCCGCCGGAAAAATCTTTATCCACATCAGCTACAACGGTAAAATCCCTGATTCTTACCGGGGGGGTGGCAAGCAGATAAACATCACGCTCAATACCGCTTAAGCGCCAGAAATCCTGGTCCTCGAGATAACTGCCG
This sequence comes from uncultured Bacteroidales bacterium, assembly GCA_964580815.1. Classification (GTDB taxonomy): domain Bacteria; phylum Bacteroidota; class Bacteroidia; order Bacteroidales; family UBA10428. Next base: position 332 of record CAZOLY010000207.1, on the reverse strand, counting down.
TCGCTCCAGCGTATTACTTTTACAGCAAGAAGGTTATCTCCCTTTTTAATGTACCGTGTAATATTAAATTCGGCAGGTGTTTTGCTATCCTCGCTATATCCAACCATCTCGCCGTTTATCCACAGATAGAAGGCAGAGTTTACTGCCCCGAAATGAATAAAAACCTGCCTGCCTCCCCATTCTTCGGGCACAGTAAAGGTTGTACGGTATAAACCTGTTGGATTATATTCATCGGGAATGAAGGGGGGCGGACTTGAATACCCGAAAGGGTAATTATTATTTAAATAAATGGGATAGTCATATCCTTCACATTGCCTGTAAGACGGGACATT
>CAZOLY010000206.1:0-4985 GCA_964580815.1 uncultured Bacteroidales bacterium | reverse complement strand
TTTAATCAACAATGAAAACAATCATAGTTTTTTCACTCATATTATTAAACAATTTGTTAAACAATGAGGTTTTTAGCCAGAAGCTGGCATTATATGACTTGACCTGTGATTATCTGACAAATCCGGTTGGTATTGAAAGCAAAAAGCCCAGGTTGAGCTGGAAAATCAATTCTTCAGAAAGAAATATTATTCAAAATGCATATTCTATCCGTGTCTCGGAGACGTCATCATTTTCTTCAGATCTTTTCTGGGAGTCCGGTAAGGTCAGCTCTTCCGAGTCCAATCTTATACCTTATAATGGACCTGCCCTTGAATCCACCAAAAGGTATTATTGGCAAGTCAAAATATGGGACAACAATCAAAATGAATCAGAATGGAGTACAACTGCATTCTGGGAAATGGGAATCCTGAGTCCCGCAGAGTGGAAAGCAAAGTGGGTAGAACCGATACAGGATACCCTGCCGGACGGACCAGCCCTTACCATACGAAAAGATTTTTTTGTATCCGGAGATATCGCCAGGGCACGTGTTTATGTAACTGCACACGGACTGTATGAACTTCATGCTAACGGCAAAAAAGTCAGCGATAATCTGTTTACACCGGGATGGACATCCTATCAGGAAAGACTTCAGTACCAGGTATATGATATAACTGAAATGATCAGGCGTGGTAATAATACGGTTGGTGCTTTGCTCGGGGATGGATGGTATAAAGGATATCTGGGTTTTGAAAACCAGTGGGGTAATTATGGCAAGAAAGTCGGATTTCTTTGTCAGCTTATGGTTGAATATGCAGACGGAACCAGTGAAATAATCATTACCGACGGCTCATGGAAAGGAACACAGGATGGTGCTATAACAATGAACAGCCTTTATAACGGAGAAACCTATGATGCCAACAAAGAACTTACAGGATGGGACAAACCCGGATATGATGATAGCAGCTGGGAATATGTTAGTGTTGCCGGTTATGGTACAGACAAATTGGTTCCTACAGAAACGGTTCCTGTAAGAAAAATTCAGGAACTTAAACCTGTAAAAATATGGACCACCCAAAAAGGAACGCTGGTTGCTGATATGGGACAAAATATGGTAGGCCGGGTAAGGCTTAAGGTCAGGGGACCTGCCGGTACAACTATCAGAATCAGGCATGCTGAGGTATTGGATAAATACGGTGAATTTTATACCGACAACCTCCGCCGTGCAAAAGCTACCATTCAATATACCTTAAAGGGTGAAGGAACAGAAATCTATGAGCCGGTATTTACTTTTATGGGATTCCGTTATGTAGCTGTTGAAGGTTTCCCCGGACAGCTCAAGCCGGAAAATATAACGGGCATTGTGATCCATTCAGACATGGAGCCGACAGGCACATTTGAGTGTTCTGACTCCCTGGTCAATCAATTGCAAAAAAATATTCAGTGGGGACAAAAAGGTAATTTTCTCGACATTCCGACTGACTGCCCCCAGAGAGATGAGCGGCTGGGATGGACAGGTGATGCGCAGGTTTTTATGCGAACAGCAGCATTCAATATGAACGTGGCACCTTTTTTCACAAAGTGGCTTAAAGATCTTACAGCAGAACAGGACGAACGTGGGGCAGTCCCATTTACAATACCCAACATCCTTGGAGGAGTATATCCGTCTGCAGGATGGTCCGATATCACAACGATTGCACCGTGGATAATTTATCAGGTTTTTGGTGATAAAATACTTCTTGAGCAGCAATACCCCACAATGAAGAAATATGTTGATTTTATAAGAAATAGTGCAGGAGAGGATTACATCTGGAAAGGCGGAAGCCTTTTTGGCGACTGGCTTTTCTATAAGCCCGAGCTCAAATATTGGACTGAACCTGATGATCATACTGATACAGATTTAATTGCCACAGCTTTTTATGGAAACTCAGTCAGGATTCTTATCATGGCAGCACAAGTGTTAGGCAAAGAGGATGATGTAAAAGAGTATACAAAAGTATTTTACAGGATCAAACAGGCTTTTAATGATAACTATGTAACACCAACGGGAAGAATTATTTCTGACAGTCAGACTTCCTATGTTCTTGCACTTATGTTCGGGTTACTGCCTGAAAACCAAAGGCCGAAAGCAGTAAACCACCTTGTTCAAAATATCCGAAATCGCTACAATCATTTATCAACCGGATTTCTGGGAACCCCATACATCTGTTATGTTTTGTCTGATAATGGTAAAACAGATATTGCTTACGACCTTCTCCTTCAGGAATCATACCCTTCGTGGTTATACCCTGTAAAAATGGGAGCAACAACAATCTGGGAAAGGTGGGATGGTATTAAACCTGACAGTACATTCCAGAATAAAGATATGAATTCATTCAACCATTATGCCTATGGTGCTGTTGGTGATTGGATGTACCGCGTTGTAACCGGTATTGAGATTGGTGAGCCCGGGTATAAACACATTCGTATTTGCCCGCAACCGGATTCCAGGCTTAGCTATGCAAAAGCTACCTACGAAAGCCGGTATGGAAGAATTGAATCGGGTTGGAAATTTTATAATGGTGATTTAAAATTAAATGTGGTAATTCCTCCAAATACAACAGCAGAGATTGTCCTGCCTATAACAAGTCTTGATAAAGTAAAAGAAAGTGGCACACCGGTAACAGCAGTATTTAAAAATGCCAAAGAAGTAAATAGAAATGTTTTATTGGAAGCGGGCTCCGGCAGTTATGAGTTTATTATATCCCCATAGATAACTTTAAAAAAACTTTTCCCTAAGATCCTCTATGTCCTTCTTTCCAATAGGTACGTACTTACCTAAAGCAGTACTCATGATCAGTGATTTAGCACTGAACTCGGCTATTTCAAGTCGTTTAAAAGTCTGAAGAAGTTTATCGCCAGTAACGACTATCGCATCGTTCCTGATTATTATTGCAGGAGTATCACGATTCAATAATCCTGGAATTGTATTATTTCCTTTAAATTGGGAACCGAACTTAACAACAGGAATATCCCTGAGAAAGATCCAGCTCTCGGGTATAGTAGTTACATCCAGCCTGGTATTTGTAATGCCAAAAGCCATAATGTCTGGTGGTTGTGCAAATATTATTGAATTTATATGTGCATTCCTGGTATAGATCTCTTCATGAAGCATAACAGAATTATCCGGAAGTTTGCCAGGTTCCCGTTTACCTGCATGAATTTGCACTATATCATCAACAACAATTTCCCGGCGGGTAACATCAGCAGGTGTTATCAGGAAATCATTGTTCTGCAGCCTGGCGGAGACGGTTCCTTGTGAGCCGTATATAAATCCCTGTTCACAGGCTCTGCTGATCAGATCGCATATGTTTTGGCGTATTGCAGTTTCACCGGAAGTGTGCTCAGGCTTTTCCAGTTCAGGCAGATCTCCCGCAGTACATGATTCATATTTTTCAATTTGTTCATCTTTAAGATAAACAGGCTCTCCCAGTGTCCTTGCTCCAATTATTGATCTGCAGGCATATTCAAAAGTTTCAAATCTTAAATAAGCATCGGTTAAATCTTTGCCACCGATTGCAGCACCATGATTTTCCAGGATAACACAGTTATGTCCCTTTTTAAATTCAGAGGCAATTTTTTTACCTAATTCTTCCCCTCCAGGAAGAGCATAACATGAATAGCCTATATTACCACAAACACGTTTAGCATGAGGCGTGATATTCATATACGGCTTTTTTCGCACTATACTGAATGAAACAAGTCCCGGTGGATGGGCATGTATAATTGCCTTAATATCAGGCCTTACTGAATAAATAGCCTTATGAAAAGGTAGTTCTGATGACGGTTTATGGCACCCGCTGATTTCACCGTTTTCTTTAACACTGACTATATCTTTACCGGTAAGGGTTCCTTTGTCAATGGCAGACGGTGTTATCCATATATCTCCGTTATTATCAGTTATTGATATATTCCCACCCGAGGTAGTGGTCATTCCTGATTTGTATATCCTGCTGATAATTTGCGCAATCTGATCCCCGGGATGCATCGACTGTAAATTAGTTTTTATCATTACCAATAGAATTCATATTACAATTTACTGGTACAAACATGGTTTAATCTCCTGAAGTTTCAAATCAAAATCAGCCCCCGGCTCACCGGCAAACTGTTCTTTCAATACCAGTGCTGCACCCAGTGATGTAGCATTGTGTATGTCAGAAGTATAAACTCTCATATTGTTACATATAGTGGCTAATGCTCCTGTAAAAATAGTATTTCTGGCAAAACCGCCTGTAATATAAATACGGCTTATATCCTTCCAGTCCTGACTTATTAATTCAATTGACTGAACAGTTAAATGTGCAAGGTCGATAATAAGCTGATGGTATGCTTCTGCAAAATTATCAAACACGGAAAGTTTAATCCTACGATCAACATATCCTTCAGGAATACCATTATTAAAGAAAATCCTTTTGTTATCATGTTCTTCACGCAATTTCTTAATTACAGTTTCTGATTGATTTATTTTCCTGTATTCGTCAGGCTTAACTTTAAAATGCTTTGCCAGCATTTCAGTATTAACATCATGAATATGGCCAAGAAAGAACCGTGAGGATTTCACCGCTTTTTCTTTGATACTCAAATAACAAAGACAGCCTTTTTTTAATTCTTCACTCGTGAGAGGTGTATGGTTAAAGGGATTCATACTCACACACCATGTGCCGGTTGAAACCAGAACAAATTTATCATTGCTGTATTCAAGAAACGGGACCAGTGAGGCAGAACTGTCGTGAATACCTGTCCCGACATTCACTTCAGGATTTCGTTTTGAAGGGAAAACTGTTTTGACTGATACAGGACCAGGAAGATTTAATCCCTCGCCGGCTACCCATTCGTGATATTTCATCTTATCGAAATCCCATAATCCGGTATGGCAACCAAGGGATGTATATTCAGAAGTTGTTTCTCCGGTTAATCTGTAAGAAAGATACTGAGGAAAATGGAGTGTATGTTCTATCTTATTAAAAAT
>CAZOLY010000205.1:0-5076 GCA_964580815.1 uncultured Bacteroidales bacterium | reverse complement strand
ATTTTCAACGCTGAAGACCTGATCATAAAGCCAGATTAATGACTCTTCTACTTCTTCTTCACCAAGTTTGTTATGCCTGAAGACTAAATTGTAAAATCCGCATCGGTTCCAGAATGTTTCTGTATATAGTCTGCCCTCCGCTAATAATTGATTATACAGGCGACTCCCGGGGATAGGAGTAAGTACAGTAAATTGGCCAGGTATATTGTTGTTAACAGCAAAATCTTTAATTTTTTTAAAAGTACCTGGGTCATCATTGTCAAAACCAATAGCAAAAGCACCAAATACAACTATTCCGTTTTCCTGAATTTTTCTGATATATTCTGAATATTTTTTAGCATGGTTCAGCTTCCACTTATTTTCATTTATTTCACCCAGGCTACTCATATTCGGACTTTCGAAACCGATAAAAATAATCTGGCAACCGCTCAAATATGCAAGTTCCAGTAATTCATTATCTTCGGCAACCCTTACATCCGATTGCGCGAAATATTTTATTTTTAAAGGGATCAATGCTCTTAGCAGATCTTTAATATAATGCTTATCAACAAATAAGTTGTCATCAGCAAATAATATTAAGGAATCATTATTATTCTTTCGTAAAAAGTCTATTTCTTTAATTACCTGGTCAATATTCTTCTTTCTTATTTTCTTCCCGTATAATTTTGATACTGCACAGAAATTACAATTATGCGGACACCCGCGGGTAGCCTGGACAGGAATCAGATTAAAATATTTAGTAATATCTTTAAATGCCTGATAATTTATTAAATCATACCTGGGTACAGGGGATTCCCGCAGATCATATGTTTTTTCATTTTTATAAACAGGTTTTTCGATCCCTGTCTTTAAATCGGACAAATAACTGTTCCATAATTCTTCGGCTTCACCTATAAATACTGTATTAACATGCTTTAATGCTTCATCAGGTAAAAAAGATGCATGAATACCACCCATAACGACCGTTATATTTCTTTTTCTGAATTCGTCAGCTATTTCATATGCCCTGTAAGCTTGCTGGGTCATTGCAGTTAGTCCTACCAGGTCAAATTTTTGTTCAAAATCGATTGTCTCGTAATGCTCGTCAATTACCTTTATCTCAATATTTTCAGGCGTAAGTGCGGCGATAGTTAAAAGGTTTAATGGCGGCCCCGACCAGGGTTTTAACTGATTCCTGTTTCTTTCGAACATTTCATAAATTCTTTGATTTTCAAATTGAAGCGGTCTTTTTGGATTTATAAGAGCAATTTTTTCAATTTGTTTTATCATGATATTTCAGTTTTCCAAAAAAATAAATTGTCAGATAAGATTTAGTCTGTATTATTATCTGGCTGCAATATTTCTCTTATATTCTCCAGAAAAAAATCAATATCTGTTTTTTTTAGGTGCCGTGTAATTGTAATTCGAATACCTTCGTCCCCTTGTGCAATCGCAGGATAAGCGGCAGTAGTAGCTATGCAACCCCTGTCTCTTAGTTTTTTTAAGGCTTTAAAAGTATACTCCATACTGCCAATTCTGAGCAACTGGATGGGCGTATTATCTTTTGTGACAATTGGCAAATTTAATTCCTGGCTTTTTTTTCTGAAGTGTAATATTAGTCTCACCAATTCATCCTGGTACTCATCAATTTTATCAGAAAGGTGAATTTTTAATGAGGCGATAAGGGCACCAAGGGTCGATGGCTGAATGGGTCCTGAAAAAATCATTGTCTGTCCGGTCATCCTGATTAATTCAGCCAGTTCCTTATCAGGCACTATTAATCCTCCTCCGCATGCAGCGAACGATTTTGCAAATGAAACAGCAACAATCGTTTTTGGATGCAGGCCATAATGCCCGATAACATAACCACATCCGCTCTTGCCAGACCATCCTGAGCCGTGGGCATCATCAATATAAGCATAAAAATTATCTTCCTTGTCCAGCAATTCATATAAGTCCTTGACATTCAGTAAATCACCATGAATGCTGTATATGCCATCGGCGCAATACCATATATTTTTATACCCCTCCTTTTTTAACCGGTATATTAAATATTTAACATGCTCAATGTTATTATGCATGGACAAAAAAATTGAAGTTCCATTTGCTTTGCATTGCTGGCTTGCCATCCTTACACTATTATGCACATATGCATCGAGTATAATAGCATCGCTTTCTTTTATTAATAAAGGCAAAACAGAGAAATGGCCCAGTGTTACTGTTTGAGTAACAATTTGAAAACCGGGGAATATTTTTTTTAAAAGATTCTCAACTTCTTTGTATAAGGGAGATGAAAGTACTGCCCGGGAGCTTGGAGTCTGTGTCCCATAATATTTTGTTGCTGCTATTGCCCCTTCTATCAGCTTTGGATGGGTTTCAAGTCCCAAATAACTGCAACTGGCAAAATATAATAGCTCTTTGTTGTCAATAATGACCTTCCGCCCGTTAAATTTATTATCTTCAATATATTGGAATACGCAGCCGTTTTCATACAGTTGCTTTGCTGAGTAATATAAATCACTTAATTCAACATTAAATAAATTCATGGTTACAACCGGATTAAATTTAATTTTTTATTAGTTTGATTTTTAAAATTTATTACTATATAAAATTCCAGAATTTTGGTAATATTGAGTTTGTTATATTTTTATAACACCATTTTCTAAACCTATCCTGATCACTTTTTGATGCATTTTTTAATTTTATATCTGCTCCAACTATTTGTCCCTGTAAAACAGATGATTCACTATAAATAAATATATCAGAAACGTTCATATTTTGCTTCATCAGACGTATCAATTCTTCAGGATAGACATTATTGCCTCCGACATTTATCATATTTTTCTTTAGCCCTGAAAAGTAAATATATCCTTGTTTGTCTTTTTTACCATAGTCACCCGAATGTAACCATCCTTTTCTGAGTGTTGTTTTGGAAGCATTTTCTTTATTAAAATACCCTCTGAAAACTATATCGCCTCTTATACATATTTCGCCAATTTCATCAATTTTGCATTCAGCATCATTTTCATTTAATATTTTAATTTCACAACAGGGTAATGGTAATCCGATACTGTCAATTTTTATTTCGCTTTCCTGAAAATGCAATGTGCAGGCAGGAGAAGATTCTGTTAAACCGTAACCCTCACGTATTTTAATGCCTGTCTTTTTTATAAAATTATCATTAATAAATCCGGATAATTTGCTGCCGCCGGAAATACATTCCTCAACCGAATTAAAATATGTTTCTATATTATCTGTCTTGCTAAGGAAGTAGTATAAAGAAGGTACTGAGTATAAATTTGTTACTTTATATTTGGATATTCTGCTTACGATATCAGTTATTCTGAATATGTCCAGTTCCACTATTAAAGAAGAGCAGTTGGCATGTGTTGGAACGAGCATCCCGTTTACCAGTCCGAATAAATGGTAGAATGGCAGTAAGGCACATGTAGTCTGATCTTTTGATATTCTTTCTATTTTAATAATAGTATATGTCTCAGCCAACAGATTTTGTTCAGTTAGCATGGCTCCTTTGGCATATCCATCTTCTGCGTTGGTATACACCAGTGTGCAAACATCTTTCAAATCAGATTTTATTATGAATCCGGGGACCGGTCTTCTGAAAATTACCTCTTCCTCATAATTAAAGCTAATAGTACTGGAGTTTATAAAAATAATGGCAGAAGGATCTATATCCTCAATAATTTCTGTAAGTTTAATATTCTTGCAGTTTGGATCAAGTATTGCTGCTATTTTTCCTGATTTTAGAATGGCATAGTAGGCTATAATCGATTTAATATGATTAAATGTTGATAATAATATGAAGGGAGAAGATGAGAATATATTCTTACTGAGATATTCTGACAAATGATTTATAGCACCTGTAATTGTCGATTTATCAAATGTTTTGTTCCTAAAGTATATTTTTCGAAAGTCTATATTCTCCACCAAATAACTCATATTATCCAATGTAATGCTTGACAATTATCGATTGTCCACATAATTCAATTTTTAAGAGATTCATTTTTCGGTAATGCTTTTTCCAGCTTTTCAAAGAATTCTTTTCCACTTTTAACATTCATCATTTCCAGCGGCAGTTCAATGTTAAATTCTATTTCAAGTGCAGCAAATAATTCAACTATTTGTATTGAATCCAATTTCAAATATGTTTTCAGATCGGCATTTGGATCGATATTGTTAATCCTGTGACCCGATACCCGATTTACGATTTGAAGAACTTTCTCTTTTATATTTTCATCCATAGTATTGAAATTATTAACATTTTAAAATCATTTAATTTTACTGAAACAAAAGAGATATTGATTTTTCCTGGTATTATTAATATGTAATTTTCATTTAACGAACTTCTGTAATAACAATATTGTTGCTTCTAAGATTTTATTAAAAATATTTGCCTTACTTATAAAACGTTATTATTTAGTACTAAAATGTATTTTATTTTATAAATTAATTTAATCAAATAATATGAATAATCCTAACGTAAATTAAATATTTTGTAAAGTCGGTATTGGAAAGACACACATAAAAAACAGGAGGGGCGACAAAGTCACCTGTAAATGAATAAGGCAATATAATGTGAAACAATACTTTGGTTTAATAATATATCCATGCGTCAGCTTCCTCTTCATCCCTGATTTTTTTCAGGTAGCTTTGGGCTTCGTTCCTGTCAGTAAAAGATGAATAACTTACTGCATGGAGATTACCGATTTTCCCGAATTTTTCCGCATTGTAGCCTTTTTTAATTAGTTTTTTTACCAGGGCTGTTGCATTTTTTTCATCACGAAAGCATCCTGCTACTATATAATACCGGACTTCAGAATAGGAAACCGGCTCTTCTTCAATTTCGGGGACAATTTCAGGCTCTTTGATATTCTGCTTCTGAATGCCAGTGGCTGGTTCTTTAATATTTGCTTCTCCCGATACCGGCATATCTTTCATCTCATCTTTTATTTCAGTGCCCTGATCAGTAGTTTCTTCTTCCAGAATAACTGTTTCACCTGACTGTTTTTTAAATAAACCACGGATCTCATCATTAAACAGGAACCACGAAATTATTGCAGCATTAATAATCAATAT
>CAZOLY010000204.1:0-5146 GCA_964580815.1 uncultured Bacteroidales bacterium | reverse complement strand
CCGAACATTTTCACAGCAGCCGGATTAACATCTATTAATCTGCTGTCCGGCCCGGAGACTATAATGGCTTCACAGGAGTGTTCAAAGAAATTCCTGTATTTTTGTTCACTCTTGCCTAATGTTTCTTCCAGATTTTTGCGGCCGGTAATATCACGAATGTTACACTGGATCATTTTTGTATTATCTTCCGAATAGACATTGCCTATAACTTCTACAGTAATTTCTTTGCCATCAATGGTATGGAGTGGCAGATTATCGTAACGGGCATATTTTTTGTTCCGTAGCTTTTTAAAAAATTTATCAGACTCGGGGATGTCTTTAAACAAAGCTATCTGGCTTAGTTTTTTCCCGATAATTTCTTTATATGTGTAGCCAGATAATTCAGTTAAAAACGGATTAACGTCCATTATTTCCCCGGTATCTGCATACAGAATTAATATTCCGTCTCCTGCCGTTTCAAAAAGTTGCTTGTAACGATTCTCTGTGCCCATAGTAATAAATTATCCGGTAAAACCAAACCTATATTCTTCAATAACGATTTCAGGCTTTAATACAAACTTAAACGACTATTTAGCAGCTGCTTATATTAAATTTACTAAAATTAAACCAGATTTGCACATTTTTTCTTCTTTTTTTAACACCTAAAATATGAATTTTAACATATATTATCATTATATCACACCTGTTGCCACAGCAACAAATATGTAAGTTATTGACATGAAGGTTCTTGCTGATGGAGGCTGGGTTAATTATCTAAACAAGGGCACTTTCTTATATATTATAGGGCGCCGTCCCCTTATTTAATAATTTTAATGTTTAATTAATTTTGTTCTATAGACAGTGGTTTCACTAAAAACCCGGAGAATATAAATTCCGCTGGGAATTTTCAAATCCGCTATGAATATTTTTCTATTTCCTCTGTTGATACTATTTAAATAGAAAGATTTTCCCTGCAGGTCAATAATCTCCAATATTGCACCTCCTGTTTCTTCGGGCAGGGAAACTGTAAAATAATCACCTGCGGGATTCGGGCATATTAACATTCTATTCCCCTGAAATCCTGCATCAGATGTTACATCATCATCACCATCACCGTCATCATCTTCCCACCCGGCAATCCTTGCCCACATATGCCAGCATGCATTACCTTTCTTTACACAATTAAGGCTTACGGAATGAGCGCATGATTCGCAGAGCTGGGAAATTTGTGCAAGTTCATGAGCAGGATTAGCGGCCAGCCATTCATCCGCCCAGTTTCTTTCATCTCCCTGGGGATGGTTATAATAACATCCGTCATCAGCGAAGTATTCCTGGTAATTTGTATCGTTATAAGGTTTATATTTTTCAATGTCTGCAAAGTCAAAAAGTATCTTATTATTGCTATTACAGTAGTCCCTTATTTGCTGGTTTGCTGTGTGGAGGCTGCCTTCCGGACCAAGACCTTCGAGGTGGCCGGTCATGTAAACAAACTTTACTTCAGGATACTCTGATTCAAGCTGTTCCATTGGTGCCAGGTAATGAGCTGCAACATCAACATCATTTACCTGCCCGCACCACGACCATATAATTACGTTACATCCGGGGAATGAATCAAGAAATTCCCTTGTTTGATCATCCCACCCGCTGTAGCCGCAGTCAAGTTCAAGGTAGCCTTCATCATAGCCTGCACCTTCAAAAAGATGAAGCACACCCTCTCCGCCACTGTGACTCCAGTTATATGTGCCATCAGTAAAGTAGGATTCTATTGCATCCATGCCCGATATGAGCTGGCTTCCGTGAGATGTATGGCCATAGCCGATAAATAATTTTGCCTTTGCACTGTCAATCCACGCGGCCGGTATTTCATGCAGATCAATAATATTATGATCAATTATTAGCGGGTGCTGTGCATTAATGAAGACCGGAACAGTCACCAGTAAAGGAATCAGAAGTTTTTTCATAGCTGGTATATTTATAATTATCATTCAATTACCGTATTGCTGATAAATGCGATCTTCCTGCTGTCCGGTGACCAGCTGTTCACATTTATCGTACCCTGTCCTCCGTAAACATAGGCAATTATTTTGGGTTCGCCCCCAGCCGCCGGCATCATTCTAATATATACGTTTTTATAAAAGGGATGGGCATCCGGACTCACCTCTTCGCGGAATGAGAGGAAGACTATATTTTTGCCGTCAGGAGAAACGTGGGGAAACCAGTCATTAAGCTTATCAAAGGTCAGCTGCTGCTGATCGCTGCCATCGGGTTTCATTCTCCATATCTGCATAGTGCCGGTGCGGCTGGAGTTGAAATAGATATATTTTCCGTCAGGCGCATATTCCGACCCATCATCGAGTCCGGGTGTCACGGTAAGCCTGATTTCTTCCTTTTTGCTCCTGGAAATCCTATATATATCATAATTGCCATTCCGCGCCCCCGTATAAACCAGGTACTCCCCGTCAGGTGAAAATCCATGCAGGTATGAGGGACCTTCCGCTGTAATCCTTTCGGGTGTGCCCCCACCGACAGGCAACGTGTAAATAATTGACCTGTTATCATCGTCAATGCTGTGATGGCTGATGCCCAGCAACTTGCCGTCGAAAGATAAAACATGGTCATTATTATTGTTATTTGCAAAACCTGTATTTATTTCCTTAATAGTTTTATTACTAATATCAAAACTATAAATCAGCCCCCTGCTGTTGTAGATGAGTTTTTTCCCGTCGCCGGTCCAGTTAGGAGCCTGCAGGGATAAAGGCGAGCTATATAATATTTCTCTTAGCCCTGTATTCACGTCCATAACTTCAATATTGCTTCCTATGTAATCTGTATAGGGTATAAAATCTTCCTTTGCCGGGATAATAATCCTTACATTGTCAAATAGTGCTTTTTCCAGTACCTCTGCATTATGCGAACAAATAAACAATCCGGTGAACACATTATCATTGAGTTTGACACCTTCGATGCTGGTACTTGTAAATGGCTCTCCGAATTTTGCTGCAGACATTATAAAAGTATCTCCCCGGCGCTCAATCCGGATAATATCAGGGTATGTATATTCTGATTTTATTTCTTCAGTGCTGCTCCCTGCGGTTTTCCTGAACTGCAATGATGCCAGTCCGTCACCATGAACAACAGCACTAATATGTGCCGAACCTGTTGAAAGGGTGTCTCTAATCATTATTCCAATCTTCCTGTGTTCATGAACACCCTCACCAATAAACCGAATCCTTGCCTGCATAATGAAATCACCACTGATACTCTTCCACAGGAAATGAAACTCATCCCTGTCGAACCATATATTTTCGCCGGAACCATGCATGGTATATTCCTGCAATGCGGGATTATATATAACACCTCCCGGCAATTTCACGGCACCTATATCCGAGTTATCATCAAATATGCCTTTTGTGGGTACCTGGCAAAATGCAGAATTCATATTTAAAGTTATTGAGTATAAAAATACTGTTAATACTGTTATTAATTTGCTTTTTTCTTTGATCATCGCCCGTTAATTTTATTTTTTTCGTAAACATAATTAAAACCTGCCTAAACGCCAATAATGCAACATGTAAAATTCATTATATTAAATGAATTAATTATATTTGGCACGAATTTTACAGGAGCAGATATGAATAGCACCGAATATAACAATTACAAGCTAAAGAAGATTTATGATGTAGCTGCGGAGCTGGGTCTTGACAAAGATTCTATCCTTCCGCACGGTCATTATATAGCGAAGATACCCATAAGTCACCTGCAGAGCAGGGAAAACATTGAAAATGGCAACCTGATACTGGTGACTGCGATGACCCCTACCCCGCAGGGAGAAGGGAAAACGACCACCACTATCGGATTGGGGGATGCACTGCGGCAGCTCGGCAATAAAACATCCATATGTCTCAGGGAGCCATCACTGGGGCCTTATTTTGGAATCAAGGGAGGAGGTACGGGAGCCGGCGCTTCGCAGGTCATGCCCGCAGAAGATATTAACCTGCATTTCGTGGGTGACATGTATTCTGTAAGCAAAGCAAATAATCTGTTGTCCGCGATGATAGACAACCATCTTCAGCATGGTAATGAGCTGGAAATAGATCCGAGAAGAATTATATGGAGGCGCGTTATTGACCTGAATGACAGGGCGCTGAGAGAAATATTCGTCGGACTGGGAGGAGTAAAGCATGGCATACCAAGGCAGGACGGGTTTAATATAACTCCTGCTTCTGAAGTTATGGCCATGTTATGCCTCGCCAGGGATTTTGAAGATTTGGGGAAAAGGCTGGCACGTACAGTAGTAGCTTTTACATATAAAGGAGAGCCTATATGTGCAAAAGATATACAGGCCGAGGGAGCTATGCAGATTTTACTGCGTGATACCATTCACCCCAACCTTGTCCAGACCATTGAGGGTACGCCCGCCTTTGTCCATGCCGGACCCTTTGCCAATATAGCACAGGGAACCAACAGCGCTATTGCAACAAGGATGGCACTTAAGTTAACCGACTATGTTGTAACTGAAGCAGGGTTCGGAACCGACCTCGGTGCTGAAAAGTTCTTTCATATAAAATGCAGAATTGCCGGTCTCAATGCCAACGCGACAGTGATTGTAGCAACCATAAAAGCCTTGAAGCATCATGGGGGATTAACAAAAGATACAGGCTTCAGTAACCTGGACAAGCACGTTGAAAACATGAGACTTTTCGGCTTTGACCCGGTGATTGCAATTAACAGGTTTGCTGACGATACGGATGAAGAACTAAAAACTGTTGTTGATTATTACGACAAACAGGGAATAAGGGCTGTTGTCGCCGAGCATTACGAAAAAGGGGGGAAAGGAGCCTTAGACCTGGCTAAAGCCGTAATAGAGGCTGTTAATGCCAATAAAGGCAGGAAGATAAATTATCTGTATCCACTTGAAGCATCAGTTAAAGAAAAAATCAACATTATAGCCACCAAAATATACGGTGCCGATGGCGTGGATTATAATATGAAAGCTGAAACGGACCTGGCTCTGATTTTAAAACATGGATTTGATAATTTACCTGTATGTATTGCCAAAACGCCTAAATCATTATCAGATGATCCGAAATTGCTGGGCAGGCCAAGAGGTTTTAAAATCACTGTGAATGAAGCCCGTATATCAGCCGGTGCAGGATTTATTGTTATC
>CAZOLY010000203.1:0-5148 GCA_964580815.1 uncultured Bacteroidales bacterium | reverse complement strand
CTAATCTGAAAATAAATTAAAAATTTATTCTCCCTGTCTGAAAAAATATTTGTAATATTGCGACTTGAATTTTTTTTATATTTTTAATCTTTTAGAGATGGATTTGTTAAAAGTTGCTGAAGGTAATTTTACCACCAAGAATGAATTTCCCGCTTTCTCGTCAGGTGACACTATTACCGTATATTATAAAATAAAGGAAGGCGGCAAGGAAAGAACACAGCCTTTCAAGGGAGTAGTCCTGCAAAGAAGGGGCTCCGGAATAAAGGAAACATTCACAATAAGAAAGATGTCAGGTAATATTGGAGTTGAAAGAATTTTTCCCGTCAATTCTCCATTCATAGAAAAAATAGAAATAAATAAGCGGGGCCGGGTTAGAAGGGCACGCATATTTTATCTCAGGAAGCTGACAGGCAAGAAAGCCAAAATTCAGGAAAAAAGACTTTAATGTTACTTTTTAAATTATTCAAAGCGGGCCATGTGACCCGCTTTTTTTTTAAATCATTGCAGAATATTAAGAATAATAGATTATTACACTTATTTTTGCATTTACAGTCAGTAAAATATATAACAACCCGTAAATGAAAAAACTTCCCCTGTTAGTTTTTGTTTTTTCAATATTGCAATCTTTTCTTGCTTATTCCAGTGGCCAGTCTGCAATAAATTTCGCAGGTAATGATTCATATATATCTATTGAGAATTCACCTGAGACCAGCTTGTCAGCTTTCACCATTGAATGCTGGTTTATGAGGAAAGATACAGGTGTAGCAGTAATTACAGGGACTGACAGTATTTATGCCGTACCTTTAATAGCAAAAGGGATCGGGGAAAATCCAGGCGTACCAAATATGAACTACTTCCTGGGAATCAGGAAGGAAGACAGCATCCTGATCGCAGGTTTTGAAGAGTCGGCGGCTGGCAGTAATCCCGGTGAAAACCATCATATTTTAGGATTTACAACAATACACAGAAATATATGGTACCATGCGGCAGTAACATATGACGGCGCATATATTAAACTGTATCTTAACGGCATACTGGAGAGCGCTCTCGAAATAAATGAACCCCCCGCCACTGCCAGTCCGGTTAACACTGCCGCCGGAAGTGTTTTGCTTGCCGGTGATATGCCTGAAGGTTCATTTAACGGCAGCATGGACGAAATAAGAATATGGAACTATGCAAAGAGCCAGGAAGAGATTAATGATAAAATAAATGAGGAAATATCATCAGTCCGGCCCGGACTTGTTGCAGGGCTATGTTTAAATGAAGGTACGGGAGATGAAATCCTGTATACAGGTACCCCTGGTTTAAATGTCAGTATATCAGGAAGCGGATGGAGCTGGACAGCAGGTTCCCCCTTTGAGAATATTAACCCGCCGTTATGCAATAATTTACCGGCATTTAAGGCAGGACTGATTGCCGATCCCCAATACTGTGACTGCGACCCTTCAGGTACAAGGTTCTACAGGGAAACAATTAATAAACTGCCTGCAGCAATTGATACCCTGAATAAATACGAAGTAGATTTTGTCGTAACTCTGGGCGATTTTATAGACAGGGATTTTGAAAGCTTCAACTCCGTTCTGCCTTTCTACAATAACCTTAACATGCCTGATTACAGGCTCCTTGGCAACCATGAATTTGAATATACCGAAGAAATTTATAAAGATTCTGTCATGCAGTTGCTTAATATACCTGATTATTATTATGATTTCAGTTACTCCGGCTGGCGGTTTATCGTTCTTGACGGAACGGAGCTGGCCGAATATGACAGTTTATTACATCCCGACTTGAGGGATGAAGGAGACAGCCTGTGGCAGAGCATAGAGGGACAAATAAATGCACTGACATGGAATGGAGGTATTGGCAGAAAACAAAGAAGCTGGTTAGAAAATAAAATACAGGATGCTGCAGACAATAATGAGAACGTAATATTGTTCTGCCATTTTCCTGTATACCCTTTTCACAGGCTTAACCTGTGGAACAGTGAACAAATAATTGAAATCGTTGAAAAGTATGATAATGTTGCAGCATATATAAACGGGCATAACCATGATGGCAATTATGGATTTCTTAACGGCAAGCATTATATTACACAGAAAGGTATGGTTGAAACAGCCGGCAATAATTCTTTTTCAATACTGGAAATTTACGACAATCACCTTGTTTTTAACAGCTATGGACTAATGGATAATCATGTTATACGATTCAGGAATATTAATAAAAAGCCTTATGATATTATCCTTTCGAATAATACACTGACATACGCCTTTAACCAGGGGGATTTTGTAAGTAAAATTTCAGTTGTTGACAGCAGCGGTTCAACAAGTTATTCCTGTACTCTAACAGATACTTACTCATACGCCCATAATTCGCTGTTCACTGTTTCCGGTGATTCGCTTTTTCTTGCCGCATCACAGGATCTGTCTCATATGGGCCCCCTTTCTGTCAGGATTGCCGCCATGAACTGCTTTCTTGATACTGTTACAAAAATCCTTTCAATAAACTTTGACACTATCGCTGCATATCTGGATGTCAGTATTCCTGACACTACCCTTATTCTCGGCTCTGGCAATCTTACTGCAGACCTTGATTCAGTTATTGCTGACAAATCAAAATACGGGCTTGCATACACTGCGCATTCCAGTAATACCAGGAAAGCTACTGCTGCCATAGAAGATGGAAACCTTGTTGTGGAGCCGGTAGCAGGCGGTGAGTCAACCGTAATTTTCAGTGGATCCGACAGCTTTACGGGCCAGTCAGTTGCCGATACATTTAATGTGGTGATAATTGATCCCCTTAATCATATTCCCGGGATTATAATGACAATCGAGGATGTGGTGGTTAATTTATACCGTGATACCCTGTATATTGATCTTGACACCGTATTTTTTGATGAGGATGGGGATACACTGAATTATACACTTTTATTTGATAATGACTCTACGGTAAACTTCGGGCTTATAAATTCATTGCTGGAAATATCTCCGGCAATTGCCGGGGACAACTACCTACAGTTGTCTGCCGGTGATGACAGGGGAGGCTCCGCCTGCCTCGGCTTCGGAATAATTGTCAATACGATGCCTGAAGTTCTTAATCTTATTCCAGACCTGTTTTTGCAGGAACATGATCCCCCGGTTTTTATTAATCTCGATACAATATTTCATGATAAGGATTGTGATTCCCTTTACTATGAAATAACTGCAGATGACACTGCAGTTATAGCTTTTAGCATCAATGAACAATTACTGGAGCTGGAACCCGTTTTGAACGGCCACACCGCGGTGGATATAGTTGCCTGTGATGATAAAGGAGGCTTTGCTGGCCTCACCTTCAGTCTTAATGTAAATGGCTGTCCTCAGCTGGACAGGGAGATAGCTGATATGATATTGACTTTAGGGGCTCCTCCTGTTCATATTGATCTTGATACTGTCTTTACTGATCCCGATGGCGATACGCTGCAATATGAAACATATAACAGTAACCCTGAAATACTGGACGCTGTGCTTGCAGGTCATGACCTGGCAATAAGCGCCATAAGTGAAGGAGCCACTGATATGGAAATAAGCGCGTATGATCAAAGGGGAGGCACATTTTCCTGCAGTTTCAGTGTTTCTGTGAGTGGTGTTAATGTTGTTTATAACCCTGGCGACAAATTTAATATTAACATTTGTCCCAATCCTTTCAGCGATAAAACGAGACTGGCATTTAACCTGTCTGAGAGTGGCGTGGTGAGGCTTTCCCTTTACAGCCAGTATGGGCAGCTTATAAAGGTACTTGTGTCAGAGCTCCGGGATGCAGGCAAACAGGAAGTATATATCTCTGCAGAGGATTTATGCCCGGGAATATACTTTTGCCGCCTGGAGGCAGGGGATAAGCTTGTGTATATAAAAAAGATTGTAATATGTAAATAGTAAAACGCCCGGCGGAAGCCAGGCGTTTCATTGTTTATTGAAGTTTGGCTGCTTTTTCTCTTGCTTCCTGCAGCACTTTTTCAGCTTTCGTATCGGCCTCACTTTCCACTTTCTGCGCCTTATCTTCACCTTCCTGCCTTATCTTTTATGCCGATGTTTCCGCAGCTTTCTTTGCTACCGGATTTTTAGCTTCTTTAACAAGCTGGTCAGCTTTATCATTTGATTCATAGCGTATCGAACTGGCGGTCTTTTTTGCTTCTGCCCTGATCTGTGATGCTGTTTTTTCGGCTTCCTCCAGTATCTTTTGTGCTTCCTCGTTTGCCTTGGCTTTAACTTCTTCCTTCCTGGTCTCAATTTCCTTTTTCACTGTTTCCTTAACGGCGGCCTTGATCTCTTCGGTAGTCCGCGTAACGTTGTCTTTGAGATTCAAACTGACCTTAGGATCAGAAAATGTGCCTCCGACATTTACAGCCAGGTTCATATTCTCAGACTGGGACAGGTTTAGTCCTTTTGATGCTGCACTTGAATACAGGTTGTTTACAGCCTGGTTTGCTCCGGACCCAAGCTCTGACCTTGGAACATTTATATTAATCGTATAGTTCATCGTCTGGTCTATGCCCTGATCGCCGCCAATGATAAATGTGGCGGTTTTCATTTTTGTCTCAAAGGGATCAATATAAACCCTGCCGTCCCTTATCTCAAAGTCAACTTTAATATTCTCCAGGGCAAGGTTATCGAATTTATTTGTTTTCAGCTCCTTGCCAATCTTGCCAAAGATACCTGAATTGGAAATTCCTATCTGTTGTGATGAAAAGCTTCCTTTCCCTGCGATAGAGTTCAGCACAGGATTCATATGCTCATCGAGAAGGCTGTTATATGTCATCTGCAGGTTAATTTTGCCTGTAGCATTTTTTGCAACAGGTGCAAGCTCCCCTATAACATCAAAAGCATCAAATGCTGAAGGTATATCTATACCTGAAGCCTGAATTCCAAAATCAACAAGAGGAGCAGAAACATCCTGCGTATTATATTCACCGTTCAGCTTCATCGACCCCTTGAGCATATCCATGTTAAGATTTTCAAGTGTCACCTTACTGTCCTTTATTGAGATAATGCCATATGTTTTATCAATTTCGAGCTTATCATAAATAATCTTATCAATACTTGAGACAAGCCTGAAATCAATATTTGAAGGAACAGGGAAAAGCGACGGGACTGATAACTACCGTGCCCATAA
>CAZOLY010000202.1:0-5195 GCA_964580815.1 uncultured Bacteroidales bacterium | reverse complement strand
TATATGTGCAATGCACATAAAGTGGATGCTATGATTTGTATCAGCAACTGCGATAAAATCACACCGGGAATGCAAATGGCGGCAATGCGGCTTAACATACCCGCAGTATTTGTATCGGGAGGCCCAATGGAAGCGGGTGTCATTGGAAGCAGGAAGTACGATCTTATTGATGCTATGGTAATGGCTGCCGATAATAATGTGCCAGATATTGAATTAATTAAAATTGAACGGGGGGCCTGCCCAACGTGCGGCTCATGTTCAGGGATGTTTACAGCTAACTCTATGAACTGTCTGAATGAGGCGATCGGACTGGCATTACCGGGGAACGGGACAGTTGTTGCAACTCATAAAACGCGGTTAAAGCTTTTTGAAAAAGCGGCAAGGCAAATAATAGAGAATACAATAAAGTACTATGAACACGGGGATAAATCGGTATTGCCTCTTTCCATCGCTAACCGCGCTGCCTTTTCAAATGCCATGGCCCTTGATATTGCCATGGGCGGCTCCACTAATACTGTCCTTCATATACTGGCAATTGCTAATGAAGCCGGCGTAAACTTTACTATGAAAGATATTGATAAACTGTCACGCAAAGTACCTGTATTATGCAAAGTTGCACCAAGTTCACACTATCACGTCGAAGATGTGAACCGTGCAGGAGGTATTTTAGGTATAATGCGTGAACTGGGGAAAAGCAGCCTGATAGATACATCGGTAAAAAGGGTGGACGGATTGACTTTGGCTCAGGCCCTGGATAAATATGATATAACGAAAGACAATATTAATAAGGAAGCAGAAGATTTATTTACAAGTGCACCCTCAGGCATGAGGAATCTTAAACTGGGCACCCAGGATAGTAGGTACACACTGGACCGCGACAGGGAAAACGGGTGCATAAGGAACATAAAAAATTGTTACAGCAAAGAGGGCGGACTGGCTGTTCTTTTTGGCAATATTGCACGCAAGGGCTGTGTTGTCAAGACAGCCGGAGTTGATGAGTCTATCTTTGTTTTTAAAGGACCTGCCAAAATATATGAATCCCAGGAATCGGCCTGCGACGATATCCTCGGGGACAAATTGGTGCCGGGGGATGTAATAATTATCAGGTATGAGGGACCTAAAGGTGGTCCGGGGATGCAGGAAATGCTGTATCCTACATCTTATATAAGATCAAAAGGACTTGAAAAAGATTGTGCCTTAATAACCGACGGCAGATTTTCAGGAGGCACATCAGGATTATCTATTGGTCATGTTTCCCCTGAAGCTGCCTCGGGAGGTGAAATAGGACTGCTAAAAGACGGAGATATAATAGAGATAAATATTCCTGGAAGAAAGATAGATGTTTTTCTCTCTGATGAGGAGATGGAAAAAAGGAGGAGAGCGGAGGAAGAAAGAGGAGATAAGGCTTTTACTCCTTTAAAAAGAAAAAGGCACATTTCTAAAGCACTTAAAGCTTATGCAAAGCTCGTGGCATCAGCTGATACAGGAGCAATAAGAGAAATTTAATTCATAGCAATAATAAAAATATTTAAAAATGAAAGAACAAACGTCAGAAATAGAAATAGAAGATAAGGCCAAAAAGGTAAAAATTACAGGATCGGAAGCATTAATGTTATCACTTGTAAACGAGAATGTCGATGTTATATTCGGTTATCCGGGAGGAGCAATAATGCCTGTATATGATGCCCTGATGGACTATTCTGGTAAGATAAGACATATTTTGACACGCCATGAACAGGGCGCTATTCATGCAGCACAGGGTTACGCCAGGGTAACAGGTAAGGTTGGTGTGTGTATGGCAACATCCGGACCCGGTGCTACAAATCTTATTACAGGTATTGCAGATGCAATGATAGACTCTACGCCAATTGTATGTATAACCGGACAGGTAGCATCTTCTCTTTTAGGTTCAGATGCTTTCCAGGAGACAGATGTTGTTGGTATATCAATGCCTGTTACAAAGTGGAATTATTTGATTTCTAAAGCCGAAGAAATACCTGAGGTTATAGCACAGGCCTTCTATATAGCAAAGGCCGGCAGGCCGGGGCCTGTTGTTATTGACCTGGCAAAAGATGCACAGTTTGGCAAGCTTAACTTCAAATATAAAAAATGCACTTCTATAAGGAGTTATGTCGCCAAACCCGAGATTGATAAAAATAAAATCGTTGAGGCCGCGAGGTTAATTAATAAGGCAAAGAAACCCTTTGTATTATTCGGACAGGGTGTAATACTCGGGGGAGCAGAAGAAGAATTCCGCGCCTTTATTGAAAAATCGGGAATACCTGCTGCATGGACTATTCTCGGTAAATCAGCTTTACCCTCTGATCATCCCCTGAATGTTGGCATGCTGGGTATGCACGGTAACTATGGAACTAACATAAAAAGCAACGAATGCGATGTATTGATCGCAGTAGGAATGAGGTTTGACGACAGGGTCACCGGGGATCTCAACAGGTATGTAAAACAGGCCAAAGTTATTCATATGGAACTGGATCCTGCAGAGATCAATAAAAATGTTAAGGCGGATGTAGCTGTCCTCGGAAATGTTAAAGAGACTCTGCCTTTCCTTACCGGGCTTGTCGAAAAGAAATCCTATGACTCATGGATTAAGGAATTCAGGGATTGTGACAAGATAGAATACGAAAGGGTCATCAGCAAGGATTTCTACCCTTCAAAACCCGGCATAACAATGGGAGAGGTCATACGCATAATCACAGAAAAAACAGGGGGAGAAGCTATCATTGTAACTGATGTCGGGCAGCATCAAATGTTTGCATCAAGATATGCAAAATTTAACCATACACGCAGTTTTGTTACTTCAGGAGGACTGGGTACTATGGGATTCGGACTGCCTGCAGCGCATGGTGCCAAAATAGGGGCTCCTGACAGGACAGTAATAGGAATTATAGGTGACGGAGGATTTCAGATGACCATACAGGAGCTTGCTACAATAAACCAGACCGGGGCCGCGGTAAAGATTGTTCTTATGAATAACACCTACCTTGGTATGGTCCGGCAATGGCAGCAGCTTTTTTTTAACAGAAGATACTCAGAGACCCATCTGAAGAACCCCGACTTTATAAAAGTGGCAGAAGGTTTTGGAATTAAGGGCAGGAGAATTCTTGAGAGAAAAACACTTGAAAAAGGCATTAAGGAAATGCTGAATTATAAAGGACCGTTTCTTCTTGAAGTTTCCATTGAAAAGGAAGGCAATGTATTTCCAATGGTTCCTTCAGGAGCATCAGTTTCTGATGTTATTATAAATATTGAATAAAATGTAACATAATTTTTATTGAATAATCAGATATATAACACAGGGAATATTTATTTAATAACCAGGATATAAAATACGGAGAAATGAAAAAATCATATACCATAACAGCCTTTTCAGAAAACCATGTAGGGTTGTTAAACAGGATTACTATCATATTTACAAGAAGACATGTGAATATAGAGAGCCTTACGGTTTCTGCATCGGCTATCAAAGGAATACATAAGTTTACTATAGTTGTAAGTGATACTAAAGAAAGGGTGGAAAAAGTCGTTTGTCAGATTGAAAAGCTCGTTGAGGTTCTGAAGGCTTATTATCATACTGATAATGAAATAGTGCACCAGGAGATAGCACTTTATAAAGTTCCCACCAGGGCATTACTGGAAAGCAATACCCTGGAAAAGACCATCAGGGATCATAATGCCCGTATCCTTGAAATAACACCTGAATTCACAGTAATTGAGAAGACAGGTCACAAGGAAGATACCCAGGAACTGTTTGATATACTAAATAAATACGGTGTAAAACAGTTTACGCGTTCAGGAAGAGTGGCAAT
Organism: uncultured Bacteroidales bacterium; assembly: GCA_964580815.1. Taxonomy (GTDB): domain Bacteria; phylum Bacteroidota; class Bacteroidia; order Bacteroidales; family UBA10428. The sequence goes on along the minus strand of CAZOLY010000202.1, from coordinate 1,368 downwards.
AACAAGGTCGAGCAAAGAACTGTTAAGCACCTATCTGAAGGAAGTGGACAATGCACAGTCCATACATATAAATGATACTATTAATAATTAAATAAAAAAATTATGGCTAAAATAAATTTTGGAGGAGTTGAAGAAAATATAGTAACACGAGAAGAATTTCCTTTATCCAGGGCACAAAAAACATTAAAAAATGAAGTAGTTGCAGTTGTCGGCTATGGTGTTCAGGGACCGGCACAATCACTGAACATGAAAGATAACGGGATTAATGTTATTATAGGCCAGGCTCCTGAATTTAAGAATGACTGGGACAGGGCAGTGAATGACGGATGGGTGCCGGGTAAAACATTGTTTCCAATAGAGGAAGCTGCCACAAAGGGAACAATTATCCAGTACCTTGTTTCAGACGCAGCACAAAGAGCTGTATGGCCCATGTTAAAACCGTGCCTTAAGGAAGGAGATGCACTATATTTTTCTCATGGCTTCTCGATAACTTATAAAGATCAGACTGGCGTCATTCCGCCCGATAACATTGATGTAATTCTTGTTGCTCCCAAAGGTTCGGGTACAAGTGTCAGGAGAAACTTCCTCGCGGGATCGGGGATTAATTCAAGCTTTGCTGTATTTCAGGATTACACAGGCAAGGCCCTTGACAGAACAATCGCCCTGGGAATCGCAATTGGTTCGGGATACTTGTTCCCGACAACATTCGAAAAAGAAGTATTCAGTGACCTGACAGGAGAAAGAGGTGTACTAATGGGGGCACTGGCAGGACTTATGGAGGCACAATATGATGTGCTCCGTGAGAATGGGCATACTCCCAGTGAAGCCTTCAACGAGTCTGTTGAAGAGCTTACCCAGAGCTTAATACGGCTGGTAGATGAGAACGGGATGGACTGGATGTATTCTAATTGCAGTGCCACGGCACAAAGAGGAGCACTGGACTGGCTGCCCGTATTCAAAAAGGCTACCCTGCCTGTTTTCAGGAAACTGTACAAAAGGGTAAGGAAAGGAGATGAGACGAAAGTGGTTCTGAAAAAAACAGGACACGCCAATTATAAAGTTGAGCTTGATGCGGAATTAAAGAAAATGGGTGATTCGGAATTATGGCAGGCAGGCGCCCAGGTTAGAAAATTAAGACCAAAGAAGTAATATGTTCATACTAACCTGCAATCCTCCGGCCGATAAACCGCCAGGCAGGAGAGAATTTTAACGGCATGATAAAGAGCAATCATCCGGAAGGCTGATTGCTCTTTTTATATTTATAAAACTCAAAATTATATACATTTGCCTCTAAATAAATTAACCGGAATATAAGCTTAGAGAGATTTGAGTATAAATAAAAATAATATAGAAAGAAAAAGATTTTTG
>CAZOLY010000201.1:0-5201 GCA_964580815.1 uncultured Bacteroidales bacterium | reverse complement strand
TTGGGCAAACACGGTGCCTGGGCGCTCCGGTTGATGCTATTATATGGGTAGAACCTACACCGAAAGTGAGGTTTTCTTCTGAATATGATACTATATGTACATCATTGAGAACATCGCTTGTCCTCACCACCCAATCAAGATCACTGCAGCGATTGAGGTTCAGGTATACTGCGATATATACACCTGTGGATGTTGAGGTATACTATAGCCAGGATACCTTTGACCTGGCTCCCGGATTTATGATTATCGACTCTATAGTTAATAATACGCAGGTACCGCAACTTGTTGGATTTGTAGTATCACCATATCTTATTGATTATGCAGGAACTGACAGATGTCCGGGCATTACAGATATATCATATGTCTCTGTTGCACCGGAATTGATAATTGAAATAGATACTATTTCTACTTATATAGGGGGCAGAAATATAAGGTGTAAAGGTGAGAATAACGGATTTATAAAGCTTCTTCCAGTGGGTGGAATAACTGCATATGATAACTATGATGAATTTAACCTTGATTATGAATGGAGTACTTTGGAGACTACCAAGGATATTTATAATTTGACTGTCGGTCCTTATCATGTCACTGTAACTGATAAGCTCAACTGTATTGATTTTGATACGACAATACTCACTGAGCCCGATACACTGCTGACCTTCATTAATATTATTGACAGCCTTACATGCCTGGGAGCCGATGGTATAATAAATGTTTTAAATTACGGAGGAACAGCGGGATATGTGACAACATGGACGATCTTACCTGAATTCTACGGTATCCCCGCGCCATATGTTGCCGATACACTGTATAATGTTACTAATGGCAAGTATCGTCACCGGACAGTTGACACAAACCTTTGTATGTATACATCTGATACGGTTTTGACCGAACCGAATACTGCTAACGTAAGTACAACAGTGAGCAGCTATGGCTATTACCAGATAAGATGCAAGGGTGAAAATAACGGTAGAATTATAATTGCCAATCCGTTGCAGGAGTACTTATTTTTCAGGGTAAGAAAACTTGGTACCAGCTTTGACACATCATTTTACAGTGACCAGCAATTAATGTATTTTGACAGCCTCACAGCCGGCTCATTTATGATATCTCATACAAACGGCGAGGGATGTACCGGGGACATACCTGTAGATCTTATTGAACCGGATGAAATAGTAGTTGAGGATTTTTCAGTGTCCGAATATCCGGGCGGATATAACATAAGGTGTTTTGGAGATTCAAACGGAAGCATATCTCTTGACGAAATTACAGGCGGTCATGCCAGTTATAGTTATAAATGGTGGCATGATTCGGATACACTGCCTTTTACAACCCCTGGCATTAATGACCTTGCAGCTGATACTTACTATGTGAAAATAACGGATCCTTTTACGTGCCATACCTATGATACATTTGAATTAGTGCAGCCTGAGGATATTCAAATAAGCATTGATATTCCGCTGGCGCCGGACAATATACATAACTTATCATGTTACGGCGATACGGACGGATATATAACATTATCGGTAACAGGAGGCGATATCTCAATGGCACCTTATTCATACTACTGGAATACGGGTCAGACAAGCTTTGAATTAACTGATATTTCAAGTGGCACATATTATGTTACTGTTACTGATGGAATAAATTGTAAAGATTCAGCAACGATTGACTTAACAGAGCCTCTGGCGCTGATAATTGATACGTTCCTGTACTCTGATTATAATGACTTTGGGGTATCATGTTACGACAGCACAAATGGATTTATTGAAATTTATCCTGACGGAGGAGTGAAAAATTACCATTATTCATGGGAAAGAAATGGTAATGCCCTGGGCAGGGATACATCAAGGATATACGGACTTGAATCAGGAATATATAGTCTGACAATTACCGATTATAACAATTGTATTGTTAACTGGACCGACACTTTAAAATCGCCTTTGGAACTTTTGCTTGATGTGAACTCTCACAATATTGACTGCTCGCGTGAGGTGCTGGGAAGTGCTAAAGCTAATGCAGACGGCGGAACGGGACAGATTTCATATCTGTGGTCTACAGATGAAATAACTGACAGTATATGGGGTCTTGAGGTCGGAACTTACGGAGTTACTATAACAGATGCAAATGGCTGCATCAATACCGGCATGGCAGAGGTTTTCCAGGATCCGATGTTAGTCATTCAGATAGATATTTTTAAAGAGATTTCATGTTACGGCTATTCGGACGGTGTTTTAAGAGTTAGTACCTCTGCAGGATTGGAACCTTACACTTATGTATGGAGTGATGTACATGCGACCACATCAGAATTTCTTGAAAATATAGGTGAGGGTAATTACCTGGTGACTGTCACAGATGATAAAAACTGCAGGGGGGTAGACTCACTTGAAATAATTGCACCTGGTAAAGTATCAGCTGATGTGGTTATAGATTCAATATCATGCTATAACTATAGTGACGGAGGGGCAACTATATACGGCTTAAATGGCACCGGTCCCTATAACTACTGGTGGGACGGTGAGCCTGTTAATGGTAACTATGTAGAGGGACTGGCAGCAAATATTAAATATACACTGGAAGTCTATGATTCCAAAGATTGTTACTCGGATCCCATAGAAGTCGAATTATCGCAACCTTATATTTTAAAGCTGGAACAGGATACGGATAATATGGAAAGACCCTTCTGTCCGGATGATTATAAGGGCCAGCTTGCATTAAAAGTATCAGGAGGCACAGGTCCTTTTACATATCGATGGGAAGGATTTGCATCCCAGAGCGGTCCCTTACTGGACGGAGTCAATGAAGGATATTATGCAGTAGAAATTACAGATGCAAACAATTGTGTTTTTGATACGACTTTTTATCTGGATGCTGAATATGATATTTGTCTCGATATTCCAAATGTGTTTACTCCTAATAATGTTCCTGATGAGAAGAATGATTTCTGGGATATAAGATACAGGGGAGATGAGGGCAAAAGCCTGCATGACATATATCCTGATGCCAGTATAACGATTTATAACAGGTACGGAAGGATAGTATTCGAATGCAAAGGCAGCGGATGTCCCGATAAATGGGACGGGACATATAACGGGGAAAAACTTCCGGTCGATTCATATTATTATATTATCAAATTAAATAATGGCTCAGGCAGGGTATATAAAGGGACAGTTACTATCCTTTATTAGAGTCCCGGACAAGGGATTATTCAATCAACCATAATATATCCGTTAATAAAACCACAAAACATTTTATTGTTACTTTACGTATTATATTTAATTTAGGCAATCTTTTGGCGAATTTATTCTGTTATACGCACTTTTAAGAGGATGAAAGTTAGTATAATTTATATACTATTTATAAGCATATTGTTGTATTCTGCTAATATACCGGCTCAGCAAATACCCCGATACAGCCAGTATATTATGAATGAGTTTCTTATAAATCCTGCAGTAGCGGGTTATGATGGACGGACAAGCCTTAATATTTCTGCGCGTAAGGAGTTATTGGGTTTTGCCGGTGGTACGCCCCAGACATATTCATTTAGTGCACAGTCAAGAGTACTTAAAAAGCCCTTTTCCATAAAATCCGGTCTTTTCGGGAAAACATCATTTAAACCCACCTCAAAGGGAAGAGTGGGACTGGGAGTTAATTTTTTAAATGATGTCAATGTTGCCATACACAGGACGGGATTCCAGTTTACTTATGCCTATCATATTTTTATTTTAAATTCACAGCTTTCTTTCGGATTATCGGGTTCAGTCTTCCAGTTTAGGGTGAGCGGGGACGACTTTGTATATAAAGATCCCAATGATGTAATAATTGACGGATTAACAAGTGGTATTATTGTCCCGGATGCGAATTTTGGCGTAAATTTTATGACCCAGAATTATCACATTGGTATTGCAGTATCACAATTGTTTAAATCTTCCATTCAATTTGGTAAATACACAAACTTTAATGATACCAACGCTACCCCTTTTAACAGGCATTATTATGTTCTGGGGGCATACAGAAAAGCATTTATCAGGAAACCCGAATGGGAAATGGAACCTTCGGCAATATTAAGAATTACTAAACTAAGCTTTAAGAGTAATGATTTAAGATACACAGCGGATTTTTCAATGAAATTTTTGTATAAAAGGGAATATTGGGCGGGGATGTCTTTCAGGACATCAGAAGAGCTACTGTCAAACAACAAGGAACTGATATTAATGCTTGGCATAAAGATTAACAAGTACTATATTGGATATGCATTTGATTACGGCTTAAACAATTTGTCCCGTTACACAATAGGTTCACATGAAATAACCCTTTCCCTTAAATTCGGGGATAGCACGCGAAGATACCGCTGGCTGGAAAGGTACTAGCCTTTGGAATTTATTTTGCACGTTTTATTACCTCACTGATAATGGCTCCTGATATTAAAAGAATTATTAATAAAGAGCTTGCCAGTGAAACTTTTTCACCCTTATAATAACTTTCGGGCTCGAACCTGAACTCTATCTGATGATCGCCGGGAGGAATTCTCATTGCACGCAAAACATAGTCAGCACGGAAATGGGGAGTCAGGTTCCCATCAATATATGCATTCCATCCCTTATCATAGTATATTTCAGAAAATACCGCTAATTGTTCATTTTGTGCAGAAGTCCGGTATTTAAGCTTATTTGGCATGTAAGATGTCAGGTATATTGACGCGGACGTGTCCCTCACAAGTTTTAGTCCCGACAACAGCGGTCCGAACCTTTGATCAATCACTGCCTCATTTGCAGGATTAATTTTCCGCAAAGCCATTATTTCCTCGTCGGCATTTTTTGCCGGATAATAGTCATTTACAAACCAGGCATTACCCAGGGCGGCATTGTTGACAAGTGGAATACTATCATACCTGTAAATAATGTAGCGTGTATTTAACATATTTAGCACAACCTGCCGGGAAAACAACTCATTGATTCTTTCGGGTGTAATATTCGCTCTTAGCTGTAAACGCTGTGATCTCCGGTCATAATTAAAAGCAATATTATTAATTTGTCCCAGCTCATCATAAAAGACATTATCAAACAGTTCCTGGTATCTTCTCATTTTGGCCCCCGAATAACCACCCAGGGAATTATGGAAATATGATGTACGGGAATCACTTAAGATACCATCAAGGCCTGAAGCTAAATTTAATACCCTGTATTCTCCCGCTTCGCCTT
>CAZOLY010000200.1:0-5254 GCA_964580815.1 uncultured Bacteroidales bacterium | reverse complement strand
AACAAATATCAAAAAAACTGCAATTGCTAACTGTGAATAACTTAAAAAGCGTTGATTATGGCTCATAACAGACATATTTACATTTGTAATAATAATTTATTTATTCTAAAGTATGATATAAATCCGGTTAAATTCAGGTAAAAATATTAATTTTAAGGAAACAAACACATATAAAACGTATTCAAAATCTGTATTTAACGGAAAATAATGGTTCCTGTTCCAGTGTTCTGCAGAGTTAAAATATACATATTATTGTTACTGATTCTTTTATTCATTGGCTCATGCAAGAAAGTAAAAGAGTACTTTCACGATCCTGAAACAGAGCCTTTAAGACAGGCAATAATAACTTCTGCAGCCATAGGATATTCCGCATCTGTTGCGATGAGTGTGATGTCAGGCGAACATCCGCAATATGTGCTGACCACTGGCGATTGTTCTGATTATCCGTGCACATTTCTTATTTATATAGATATAAACCACGATAACCCCCTGTTATTTTCAGATGGTAATGTTGGCCAGATAGTCATTGCCGGACTCATGGCTGATGAAGATGCGGCTATCCTGACCATTTTACTGTCAGATATACATATAGCCACACAGGAATTTACTTTGCTGAGCGTACATACCATACCTGTTATAAGGGAAGAGGACAAGATTATTGCAGTATATAGCGAAATGGACATAAATATTGGTGCTGATTCGGATACGTTGCTTGATTTGGACCTTTCTCAAAAAGAGATAGATACTGAAGTATCGAGAGTGGACAGGGAAAGGCCGTCGGATTTGTATGTCGCGGTTGATCAAAATGTGTGGTTCATAGATATTGATCAGAATAATACATACGGATATTTCTATGATGATATATATTCTGTGACGGGTGGCGGACAGATAGTTGAGGTAATAGGTGCATCAGGAGGCATCATTCATCAGGCCATGCTGAATGCGGAACTTGATGCAGGCTGCCACCTGAATCCGGTCGGCGGTTATGCCCTGATTAAAAATACGAGTGTGGAGGAAAGGAGAATACCTGAACTGGGCACTGCTGTATTCGGATTTCACAGTCATTGCGACGGACAGGCGGATGTAGAGGCTGCCACGGGAGTTTATCTCAGGGCCAATGGAAAATCGCTTGATTTAGGCCTTGGTGACTGATCAGAAACTGCCTTATCCTTCAGACATGTGTGCTGTCCTTTTTCAGGCATTTTTATCATTATATTATACTTATACATTTTTATGCCCTAGAATCTTATTATGCAATACAATAGTCAAGCAGATGGTATTAAAGATATTAAAAAAGAGAGTTATGTTATGAACATAATATTTTATAACTTTTACTAAAACTCCCGTTTAATATTACTGAAATCCTATATATTTGTCCGGTTTTAAAAAGAGATAAGCCTTATGCTGCAAGAACATACTAATATGCTGGTAGTATAAGGTTAAAACAGATAAAGCGAAAAGTTAATAACCATAAAAATAAACTATAAAAAAACAAATTATGAAATTGATCGATGATATTAAAAGGACGGCATTTATTGTATGTATAAACCAGGATCTTGATAAACGGGAATTTCTTGAATCAGCCACGGCTTACGGTAAATATTTGTTTCCGGAAAACAAAAATTTCAGGACAGGCACGTTTGGTGATGTTGTAATTCATTTTAATGAAAGCAATCACTTATTGAATGATACATTTCTCTTTAATAACGATCGGGTATTTTTGTTTTTGACAGGGGATTTCTTTCAGGAATTAGACAAGGAAAAATTAAAGAACATTTCGGATGAGAATGAATTCAGGCAATATATCATAAAGATAAATGGCAGTTTCAATGCTGTTTTTTATGATAAACCTGTGGGTAAAATAATTTTGTATAATGATATTATAGGATTAAAGAAATTTTTCTACGGCTTTAAAAACAAATTCTTCCTTATATCTTCACTTCTGGCAACCTTTTATGATGATAAAACTCAGTATAACACTGATTATATTAATGATTTTATTTTAACAAGGGTAGCTTTAACCTATGAAACACAATTTAAAAACGTTTTTACGGTTGGCCCTGACTTTTTTGTTTCAGTTGACCTGAAAAACAAGAAGATAGCAGAGCATGTGCATATCAGGGAGCATCAGTTGATGCAATTAAAATCAAGTGAGGAGGTACTTGAAAAGTACTTCGCTATTTTTCAGAAATTCATCCGTTATGTTCTGAATAAAGGGGCAGATAAAGATGTTTATATTACGCTGACAGGCGGAGCAGATACAAGGATTGTATTTAATATGCTTTTGCATAGCGGCAAGGAAATAGCTGCAGCAATTACTAATTCAGGCTATTCCAAAGAAGACGCAAGGATATCGAAGCAAATATGTACCGATTATAAAGTAAAACTGATTGATAGTAACGAATTTCCCAGTTTACCGGAAGATACTTATGATAATGTTTTCTATTTAACCAATGGTATGGTTGATGTGATTACTTTTATTAATAATTATATAAAAGATTCTGTTATATTTTATGGTTCATTTGGAAATTTTCTTTCACGCAGGCAGTATGGAAATCATCGTTATATGATGAATTCAGGGTCAAAGGAACAGTTCGTCGATCGTTTTTTTACATTCATATTCACAGGTTTTGATTATAGTTTATTAAAAGAAATACTGCCAGCAAGTGACATAAATGTTATAAAATCCAGGTTTGCAAATGTATTTGACCAGTATTTTAAAAACCTTGATATAAAAGACTCATACTACTATTTCTATAAAAACCTGCGGAATTTTTATAACGATTGCCGTTTTGCTACCGGATCATACACGGGTTCATCGAGCGTTTTTCCTTTTAATAACTTGGAATTGATAAACTTATATAATGAATTTGGATTTAAAGAGACATTTTCTCACAAGTACCATTTTATGGCCTCATATTACCGCAATCCTAAACTTAGTACTTATAAAATGGGCCAGTTCCCGCTATCTGTAAAATATAAACCTTTCTTTATATATCATTTTTTAGAACCATTGACTGTAATGAATGATGCAATCAGGAAGAAGAATTACAGGAGCTGGAATAAGGAAGAACTGAAAGAGTATTTTAAAAAAGATTATGATTATTCAAAGTACACTCATATTTATGATATTGATTTAATCATAGAGCGTTTATCGAAGGTTAAATCACAGCCAGGTTTACTCAACATTATTAAATGGGTTACCAGTATGTTTTTCGGATTTGACGAATTGTGTAAAAGAAAATATAATGAGTTCAAGAATAAATAGAAAAATCTGAAAAATAACTGCCTTAAGCAGGAATTAATATATTCCTGCTTACTGGTTTTTAAAAATGTACCTGTTGTTATCCCTGTTCTTGCCGCTGTTAAGCCAGTTATATACTATATTTGCCCTGTCCAGTAAAATTTTGGAATCATTAAATATTTCATTATCAGTATAAAATAACCTGTTATTTGATTCTATAATTTTATTACCAGCAGAAGAATCATTTATATTTAGCCTCCCTTGATTGAATATATATGAGGGATAGCAATTATTTTTTTCATATATCTCCAGTTTGCCGTACCTGAATTTATTAAAGAACTTTTGCTTTTCTGCAAAATTATTAATGAACTCAATCCGGTTCTTTATTTCCTGTGCATGTTCAAATTCAACATCTGTGATATGCTTGTTAAGCTTCATTGTCAGCAGAGGAATAATATAGTCAATGTTGCCTCCCAGGAAGTCCTGCACCTTATTGATAATTGCGGTATATTCTATAGGCATGATTTTGAGAATACAAGGGGCTACACAATATTTTAAGTCGTGGTAGACACATTTTGTCAAAGGATTTGTCTCTTTGCATAAGCGCATATTAAAATACCTTAAAATTATATCCAGGAGTGCATTAATGTATGCCCTGCCCTGAAAAGGGCCGTAAACTGAATTATTCTTAACTTTCTTCAATGAATCAATTATTTTTACGGTAGGAAACAGTCCGTTTGTGATTATAAGGTATTTATATTTCTTGAATTTTTTCTGGCGCACGTTATAAAAAGGGTAGTGTTTTTTAATTAATTTATCCTCAAGAAGCAATGCTAGAAATTCATTAAATGTTTCATGAAATTCAACATGATTTATATTGGAAACCAGTGGCTTTAGTTTTTTCCTTGTCTGATGGCTGTTTTTGTGAAAATAGCCAAGTACCCTTTTTTTTAAATTTATTGACTTACCTATATAGATAACATCTCCTGTCCTGTCCCGGAACAAATATACTCCCGGTCTCCCAGGCACTTCCTTTTTTATGCTTTTAATAAGGATTTCGTGTTCGTTTATGCGCATGGCAGAGCAATGATGACTGTCAAATAATCAAAATTGTAACTTATAATATACTCTTTTTAGGATTAATTGCATGCTAAAAATGGATTATTTTAAAGCAATATGATGTCTTCCGTTATTATTTCTTTTGTATTTTTATGCCTTGTTTATTAAATAAATATATTAAGTATCAAAGATGAACAAGAAAGTCATATCGGTTTATGGTTACGGGCGTTTCGGAAAATTCTGGGCTGATATTCTGGCTAAGGATTTCCATGTTAAGGTATACTCGCGCAGGGGCTTAACAAAGGAAGAGGTAAGCCAGGGTATTGAGATTAGTGATCCTGAAGATATTTATAACTGCGATGCCTTATTCTTCTGTGTTGCCATTTCGTCATTTGAAGATTTACTGAAAAAGTCAAAAAAGCTGTTCAGGAAGGGTAGCGTCTACTTTGATACATGTTCGGTAAAAGTAGAGCCTGTCCGCTGGATGAATGAGAACATACCGCAGGAGTGTAAAATAATTGCATCCCATCCTATGTTTGGACCCGATTCATATTTCAAGTCCCCTGAAAAGTTACCTATGGTCATGTGCAATGTACGTGCGGAGGATAAAGAATTCAACCGGTGGAAGGAATATTTCTCCGGTAAGAGAATGCGTGTCGAAGTGATGACACCTGACGAGCACGACAAGATGGTAGCATATTCACAGGGAATAACTCATTATATCGGAAGAGTACTGGCGGATCTTAACCTAAAGCCAACACTTATAAATACGCTGGGTTATCAAAAGCTCCTGGAAATAATCCAGCAGACCTGTAATGACAGCTGGCAGCTTTTTATCGATCTCCAGAGATTTAATCCTTATACAAAGAATATGAGAGTTGATCTTCAGAATTCAATTGAAAATATATATAAGAGTTTAAGTGATAAAAAGACATGAACTGAAAGCCGTAA
>CAZOLY010000199.1:0-5504 GCA_964580815.1 uncultured Bacteroidales bacterium | reverse complement strand
TGCTTATGCGGGACCGGGGGTTCGAATCCCTCTTTCTCCGCAACTTTAAAAACAAATAAATACATAAACCACCTTATAAACAAAAGAAATCAAGGGAATATTACGAGGAAAGAATAGCTGTCCTGGGCGATAATGTCAGGCAGTTTATGAACAAGCTGGAAGAAATAAAGCCCCGGCACTGGCATCGTTTGAAACAAGGAATGATTATGCCCTGCAGAACAAGATCAGTTATATTGATTTCCTGGAGCTTATACTTGAAGATGAATGGGCAGTAGGACAGAATAATGCCCATAAACGAAGATTAATTCAATCAAAACTAAACCAGAAGAAAAGACTTGATAATTATGATTTTTTTGAGATCATCAGAATAAGGTATATATTAAACACTACAAAATAATTATCCAAACCTGTTAATTGTTTTGATCGAATGATAAATATAGATATTATTAATATATAAGTCAATAATTATACAGGTATAAAGATCAATATCTGCACAGGCTGGTATCAGAATTATAATTACATTAATCTGCAATTTCCACCGGCAATTTTATCACGATAGGGAACAAATGAAAGAGAATGCAGGAGAACAAACAAAAATACAACTGACTATTCAATGATCCGTCTGTCCGTGAACCCTTTAATCAATCCTTGATACAACGAACAGAAAAACCATTATTATCTCCAAGGTTAACCCTGTTTATGAGTATTCCTGCATAACCCAGGCTTCTATACCATGGGTGTGCTTCGCTGTCCCCTGATGTCCTGAAAAAAGCTATCTTCTGTATATCTAAAAAACTGCCACCTGCAGAACGATCTCCTCCGGGCAATGCTTTAAAGCCGTAAAGGTCGTCTCCTATACCCATGGAATACCAATGAGTAGTTGATGATTTGAGGTTCAAACCCGCGTCAAAACCTCTCCAGCTGTTCTCATCCCATTCACTGTCAGGATAATCATACTGGCTGTCAACCTCTCCTTCCAGCTGTTTCCATTCCTCATCATCAGGCACATGCCATCCTGACGGGCAAATACCTTGTACACCTTGCATTGTTGTATATTGCATCATCTCATCCCATTGGTATAATCCACCGTAAGCATCGCAGTTTACCGGATCGTTACTATAGCAATATTTTTCAATAATACTATTATCTGTCTGTTCAAGGGACCCGTCTATCATTGTTCCCACATTCAGATTTTCTTTCAACCAGCACTGGCTGCCTATCTGAACAGTATTATAAACCTTGCCCTCATAAGTTACAGTGATTGCCCCGGTGCAGGGTATTCCTTTTTTTATTTCAAAAACATAAATCTCGTCAGTAAGTGGTGTATTCTCTATTATATCACTCCCGGGAACTCCCAATTTCTGTGCATATCCTACATATCTTAACTGGTCGCCGGGTTCATACACAAAATCACTCATAGCACTTTTAAATTTATGATTAGAACAATTTTCATCATAACCGGTGTAAACTATTTTGCACTGCCCCGTCTGTTTGGAATTGCTGATAATGTGCGACATTTTAATTGATTTGCCTGTATTTTTTCCGGTTACTGAAAACAAATAATATCTCTCCTTCCCGGAATAAAAAATAAAGGAATGGTTGCCCTGGTTTAATGTGTTTTCATATTGTGCCAGTTCTCTGCCCAAAATATCCAGGACAGTTATCTTAATATGTTCCCTTTCAGGCATATAGATATTGATGACGGTCTGTTCTTTAAATGGATTGGGATAATTCTGTGCAACAGATAAACTGTTTTGTTCTGTTATTGCATTATCATCTATGCTTGTTACAAAGTCCAGCACAAGTAAGGTATCCGGTGAATAAAGGGTTGTATCTCCGCCGCGAGTAAGGTTTTCAATCAGGATACTGTCCAGGATGCAGCTTGATGTGAAGGCTAATTCCAGGGTGGAATTTTGGCTAAATGCATTTAAAGCATATATAAGTGCCGTAACTAAAAGTAAGTTTTTTGTTTTCATAAAAACAGCGTTTTAAATGTATCAAATCTATTTTTAAACTGTGTACTTTCAGTTTACTTTAAATCATATCAGTAATGAAAATAAACAAGCCTATTTAATATACTATATATATATATGTTCATCTAATTTTATTCCTGAATCAATTTTTAAAAATACATTTTCCCGGATAAAATAGCAAAGGCGCGAAATATGTTATACAGCAGGATTTCGTTTTACTGGCTCGCAGGGGGGATATGTCCGGACTGGAATTCCCGGGCAATAATGCTGAATGACATAAATATAAATATGTTAAAAAATTGATCCGGAAATACAGGCGATATAGTAACCAGATTCAGTTCCCTCTTTCTCCGCAATATTATCAAGTAAGTACTGATATTTATAGTTTATTCTCAATTTCTTGATGCAAATTCTAACCAGAAAGATCGACCGGGGTCCGGACTTATTATTGCTTTTAATAATAAACGAAGGAATTGTGATTAAATTAAACATTTTTGTGGTTGTAGTTTTATTAAAACTATAATATTTAGTTGCAGTCCATCCCATAAAGAAGAATTGGAGGTAAAGGGCGATCTAAAAAACTAAAAAACATAATTGTAGAATCCATCAAATTGATGAAACGGTTGTTTTTTCCACTAATGATAGTACCTTTATTGCCTTTGATTGAATAAAAAACTAATGGTGCCGCCAGCAAAATTTTCATTACACGCATTATATAATCCAATTATCTGCCATTGCAGGCAGTAGTATAAATTAAATTACAGGAGGAAATATTTATGGAAACCAAAAAATTAACATTAAAAAGCGTATTGGTAATTGCATTTTTGCTTATCTTTTCAGGCAGTGGTTATAGCTCGACCAGCCCCATTAAAGCAGAATATGAAATAAAAGAAGCACTGGAAGCAGGTGTCATATCGTTAACTTTTACGGGACAAAATGATGGAGAAGACTTAGAGATAAAAGTTGAAAAGCTAGGTTCCAAGCCTGTTAAAATAAATTTAATGAAAGGTATTACATTATTTGAATTTGGGGATAATCAAATTTCAATATATTCAGACGATACAATACAGATAGATTTAACTGCAGTAAAGTCCGATATAATAACAATCAAACAAACCGGTAATTTTAGAATAATAAGTGGATCGGCTACAGCCAGGAAAAAAGGACAAGGAATTCAATATCAGTGTAATAATTTTTCCACAAGAATAAGTGCAGGAAATTGAAGCAACTATGCTATTGAATCTGGCAATATTCTTTTTAATCGGTTGCTTTTTGCTATTAATCCTGACATTCGTTGTATATAAAACCGGACTGATTAATAAAACCAGGGATTCAGCAGGCCATTTGAAGAAGAATCAGTCTATATTTGGCATCATAATAATGATAATTGTATTTCTTCTAATTACATTTTTCTTTATTTTATTCCAGCTTTATTCATTTGATAGTAAGTCAAATTATTTCGAGATGTTATTATGGACATTTGCATTAATGATCTTACTTGTTCTATTTGATTCTTTTATTATTGACTTATTGTTGATTGGAAAAATAAGACCATCATTTTTAAATGTACCTGATGAAACGACCATTGATACGATGAGAATCCATGTAAAAAAAACGTTTACCATCGGCTGGATATTTATTATGCCAATTATATTAGTTAGTACTTTAATAACATATTTCTTATTGAATTAACTTGCATTAATGCTGATATTAATTAAAGTGAGCACCAAACATGAAACATAAAACGAATTTTGGTAACTGGATACCTTTAAAAATTATCATAATCCCTTTTATATTATCAGTTACTATTTTTTGCATATCAATTCTGGTCAGCACCGTTTATATCAGGATAACTTTCAGTGCAATTTCCATAGTATTATTTATATTCTCCTTGTACTTCCTGTATGCTTACTTATTATTAGGCAGGGATAAAGGAAAAATTCAAAGGCAATTCTATGAAGCACTGATAGAAAGACTGGAATGGGATGGTCATGGAAAAGCTATTGATATCGGTACAGGTAATGGCCCTGTTGCCATATTACTGGCAAAGAAATATCCTCATTTAAAAGTTACCGGTATAGACCAGTGGGTAAAAGTGTGGGATTACTCAAAGAGTAAATGTGAACAAAATACCTTGCTGGAAGAATTATCAGGCAGAGTAAGTTTCAGAAGAGCCAGTGCTGTTGATCTTCCATTCCCTGACGGCAAATTTGATGCTGTAACCAGTAATTTTGTATTTCACACTATAAAAATTAATGATCGGAAAATCTTAATAAAAGAAGCACTAAGGATTCTGAAACCTGGTGGCGCATTTGCTTTCCAGGATTTATTTAACAAGGAATTTTACGGTGATACAGATTCTCTCATAAGGGACATCAAGTCCTGGAAACTGAAAAAAGTGGAATTTATCAAAACTTCAGTTATATTTAAGGTGCCGGTTGCGCTTAGAATCAGATATATCGTAGGGGAAAGCGGCATTCTGTACGGTATAAAATAGACTTAAATTACAATTAATGGCAGCAAATAAAATAAACTTTCGTTTTCTTTCAGGTTATACGGCCATTATCTGTTATCTTGTAATCATTAAAATACTTATTCATCTGTTAAATCCCGAATACGGATATCACAGGGACGAGCTTTTTTATATTGCCATCAGTGATAATTTCAGCTTTAAGAACCTGGATGTACTGCCTCTTACACCTTTATATTTAAAACTTATAACAGCATTACTGGGATACTCGATAAAAGCAATCCACTTTGCTTCATCTTTTTGCGGGGCATTGATCATTGTATTTACATGCCTTATTGCCAGGGAACTGGGTGGTAAAAAATATGCTGTATTCCTGGCCGGATTATGTACCCTGTTCTCGGGATTCCTGACCTTCGGTGCCATATTTACCTATGACAGCCTGGACTTTCTGTTTTGGGTAGCTTGCATATATATTATGGTCAGGATTTTTAAAGATGATAACCCCCGGCTGTGGATCATTGCTGGAATAATAATAGGTCTGGGATTGATGAACAAGCTTACAATAATCTTTCTGGGACTGATGATATTCGTAGTATTATGGTTTGTGCCACAACGCAGGTTTTTTGCAAACAAATGGATATGGATAGCCGGATTAACAGCCCTTTTATTTACTCTTCCCTTTTTAATATGGCAGCATCTTAACAACTGGTACTTTGTGGATTTTGCACGTAATTATGCAGGAGGAATTTCTTACGTCCCTTCATTTTTAGAATACCTGGTGAACCAGATACTTCCTAATAATCCAACCAACCTGTTTATATGGTTAACCGGATTAACATTGCTGATTTTTTCAAGGAAATGGAAACAATACCGTTTTTTCGGTCTTGGATTCGTTTTCCTGTTTTTTCTTTTCTTTTTCCTGGGTGTGAAATTTTATTTTCTGTTACCTTTCTATACGATTTTACTGGCTGTCGGCTCCATTCAGATTGAAGTATGGATAAACAAGCTGAAAATTCGTACGCGAACAGTTCTGATGATTATTTTGCCGGTTATCTATATTT
>CAZOLY010000198.1:0-5509 GCA_964580815.1 uncultured Bacteroidales bacterium | reverse complement strand
ACGAAGTTTATGGCAGTACGGAATGGGAGGCAAATGACCAGCTGAAATTACCCGGCGAATTTAATATTATAGATTTTAATGGGGACGGTATAATAGATTCTTATGATAATGCGCCAAGCCGCTTCCCTGAAATGCCCCAAAATACTTACAGTTACAGCCTTGGTTGCGATTATAAAGGATTTAGCCTTTTTGTGCAGTTCTACGGAGTAAATAATGTGACAAGGTACATTTCTTTCAGTAATTTCTCCAAACAGACAAATGTAGTTTATGAACAGGGGGATTACTGGTCAAAAGACAATACCAATGCGGAATCGTTTGTTCCGAGATATGTAGAAAAATTTGACAGATACGGGAACTTTTACGCTTATGACGGGTCGTATTTTCGCCTGAAAAATGCAGAAATAGCTTACACCTTAGAATCAGGTACGATAAGCAGGATCGGAATAAAGTCGTTGCGGATATTCCTGAATGGGAACAATCTCCTTTTATGGACTAAAATGCCCGATGACCGCGAATCAAATCTGGGCGGATGGGGCGGACAAGGTGCCTATCCCACTGTTCGGCGTATAAATCTTGGAGTAAATATTGTTCTGTAAAAACTATAAGATCATGATAAAGAATAAAAACATAAGTAATTTAATAAGGGCGTGCGTTGTTATAATGGTCCTCATGTTGGTATCGTGTGAGAAATATCTGGATAAGGCGCCTGAAGCAACCATTACCGACCAGGAGGTCTTTGGTACCTTTAAAAGCTTCCAGGGATTTGTAGAAGAAATGTACCATTGCATACCTGATTATACTAGGTCAGTCTGGGTTGCGGACTGGCATATAGGAGACGAAATTCTGGCAACAACAGTAGACTGGAGGTTAAATGTTCATTTTGATAACGGCGATTACTGGTACTGGTATACCACAGCCTGGGGATGGAACCAGAGCTACTTTATGGCCAAGAACGGGGCAGTTACAGGTATCGGACCTGATGAATGGCAGCAGAAAGGATTATGGCCTTTAAGCTGGTACGGCATACGCAAAGCCAATCTTGGTCTTGCCAATATTGACAAACTTGTTGAGGCTACACAGGAAGAAAAAGATATTATTAAAGGGCAGCTTCTATTCTTCCGCGGCTTTTTCCATTTTCAACTGATGAGTTTCTGGGGAGGACTTCCATATATCGACAAGGTCCTTGGTTCTGAAAAACTGGATCTTCCCCGGCTTACTTATCGTGAGACAGCGCTTCTTGCAGCCCAGGATCTGGAGGAAGCAGCAGCATTGCTGCCGGCTGACTGGGACAATACAGTGGCCGGACAACAAACTCAGGGAAATAACGATCAGCGGGTAACCAAATCAACAGCCTACGCCTACCTTGGCAAAGACTTGCTTTATGCGGCCAGCCCGCTGATGAACAAGGTGTCGACCGGCAATGCTTCATATGACGAAGAATTGTGCAAAAGGGCAGCCGAAGCATTCTACAAATGCCTTTATCTGTCACATACGGGAGAGGCATTTTATCAGCTTACTGAATGGGAAAGGTATCATGAAAATTTCTATACATTAAACGGAGATATTCCCGGCTACCCGGAATCCCTTATGACACCGAGGTTTTACTGGAATAATATATATTACGATGCAACTACATCTTTGCATCATCCACAGGTATTAGGTGGCGATGGTAATATGATTTCGCCCACACACAGTTATATTAAAAATTTTGGTATGGCCAACGGATTGCCGATAGACGCCGAGGGTTCAGGTTATGATCCTGCCGATCCATGGACCGGCCGCGACCCCCGTTTTTACGAGAGTATTGTTTATGACGGTGTACAGATGATCCAGGGAGGAACTACTGCTGATGATTACAGGCGCTATGCGAATCTTTATAACGGGGGTAATTACCGTGACGATCTGGGCGGTAGCCGCACCGGTTATATGCTTAAAAAGTTTTATCCAAACGAAGGCAATGAGGTGGATGCTGTTCCAAATAAGTTAATGCTGCCTGGTTACATGCGCCTGGCAGATGTTTATTATATGTATGCAGAAGCTGTATTATACGGTTACGGAACGCCGCAAAGCAGCTACGCAGGAAATGCCGGTTATGTTTTAACGGCAGAGGATGCCGTGAATATTGTCAGGGCCAGGGCCAATGTGCCGGGTGTAGATGCAAGGTACCTTGGTTCCCAGGAGGCTTTTATGAGCGAGCTTATAAGGGAAAGGGCCGTTGAGCTCATGTCTGAAGCCAATATCCGCTTTTGTGATTTACGCAGGTGGTTGATTCACAAAGAAATGAAATACAGGGAAAAAACAGCCATTGATTTTGACCGCGGTCCTGACGGCAAACCCATCAATATGGTTGAAAGGGTTGTTGTGACACGGGTAGTTGAAGATAAACATTACTGGTTTCCTTTGCCACAGGACCAGGTTACCATTTATCCAGAATTCGGACAAAACCCGGGATGGTAAAAAAATGTGCCAATGATTTCATAATTTAAAACAAGATAAAAATGAAATATTTTAAAATATTAATAATTTTTTGCGTGATGCTCTCTTTCTTCTCAGTGAAGTTAACAGGGCAGGAAACCAATGAAATTACCCTGGAATCCATAGTATATGACAACGAGGGTAATCCGGTAGCCGATGCTTCCATTTATGTAGAAGAGGGCAATGTCATACGTTACACGGATTTGTCGGGAAAGTTCAACATCACCGTACCGGTTAATTCCATGTTGTATATCAGTGCAAACGGATTTAAGACCCTGGTCGTGAAAGCAGAACCGGGGCTGGAGAAGATAGTTCTTGAAAAAGAGACCGCGGAACAAATGGTAAACGTTGCTTATAATACAATTGAAAGAAGAGACCTGCCGGGTGCAGTAAGTGTGTTGAACCCCGGTGATTACATTAACAGGGATTACAATCATTCTGTTTATGATGGAATGTTCGGCAGGGTAGCAGGATTGTTAGGATATAACAATATCTGGATTATGGAAAATGTACTGGTGATGATTGATGGGATTCCCCGCAATTTAAGTGATATCAGGCTCGAGGAGGTTGAACAAATTACAGTTCTCAAGGGGGTGAACGCAGTAGCCCTTTACGGCAGCCATGCAGCGAATGGGGTTATATTAATCACATCGAAAAGAGGTGAAGCATATAACCGGAAAATAAATGTAAGGGCCAATACCGGCTTTGGATCTCCAAAATTATATCCTGAATACCTCGGGTCGGCACAGTACATGGCCCTTTATAACGAAGCCCGCGTCAATGATGGTTCTGAGGAATTCTATAGCGAAGAAACGATTAGTAATTATACAAACGGTAACCGATACAGGTATCCTGATATAGATTATTATTCTTCCGAATACCTTAATAAGTATATATATTATAATGATGTTTCTACTGAATTCTCTGGCGGCAACAAAGATGCCAGGTTTTATTCCAATATCGGATGGGTGAATCAATCCACTTTGTTGAATATCGGTGAAGGTAAAAACGAAGGTGATAACAGGTTCAATGTCAGGGGTAATGTTGATATAAACCTGAATAATTTCATATCGAGTACAGTCGACGTGGCGGCAATACTGGATAATAGCCGCCGGGGATTAGTTGATTACTGGTATAGCGCTTCAACGTTTTTACCCAACAAATATGCCCCGCTTTTACCGATTAACATGATAGACCCGGATTCCACTGATGCGCTTCTTCTGGCAGAAAACAGCAAGAATATCATTGATGGGCAGTACATACTGGGAGGCACGCAGGAGTATCTGACAAATCCGTTTGCTGATTTGTATGCCGGGGGATACCTTGAATATATAAACCGTGTGTTACAATTGACCAACACGATAAATATAGATCTTAACAGCGTAGTGAAAGGACTGTCTTTCCACACCAGATTTAATGCAGATTATTATAATGCTTATATCCAGTCAATTAACAATGAATATTCTGTGTATACTGCCACCTGGGATTCGGTTCCTGCTTCAAATGTAATTACCGGACTTGAAAAATTCGGGAATGATATCCGTACAGGTGACCAGAATATCGAATCCACAGCGCAAACAAGAAACCTGGGTTTTTCTATGCAATTCAACTACATTAGATCTTTAAGCGATATTCATAATATTTCGGCCATACTGATTGCTTCCGGTACATCAATTACAACAAATGGAATATACCAGGCATCAACGAACACAAACCTGGGATTGCAGCTCGGGTATAATTATAAACACAGGTACTGGCTCGATTTCAGTGGTGCGGTTGTGAACTCAACAAAATTGCCTGAAGGTAACAGGGTAGGCTTTTCGCCGACATTAAGCCTGGGCTGGCTGATCAGTTCAGAGGATTTCCTTTCAGGCTCAACTGCTGTGAACCACCTGAAACTTACCGCTTCGGCCGGTATAATTAATACCGACCGGAGCATTGGCCAGTATTATTTGTACGAGAACATATATACATCGCAGGCCTGGTTCTCGTGGGGTGATGACTCATATAGAAACCAGGCGACTACTTCTTTACAGGGTGCAAACCCGGATCTTTCGTTTGTCAAAAGAAAAGAATTCAATGTGGGTATCGAAGGTGCTTTCTTTAAAAGGTTGCTCTGGCTGGAAACAACTTTCTTCCTGAAACGGTTCGAGGGCTTTCCCACACAGAGGTTTTCGCAATGTCCAAATTATTTTAGTGATTTTGTTCCCTATGACAATTATAACACCAATCAATCCATGGGGACCGATGTTATGTTAAATCTTAACAGGAAAATCGGTGAGGTGGAATTTAATTTGGGAATAAATGCTACCTATTTAATCAATTCAAAAGTTATAAAGCGTGATGAATTGTATGCAGATTCATATCAAAACAGGGTAGGTAAGCCTATAGATGCTATATTCGGACTTGTCAGCGATGGTTTTTTTATGGATGAAAACGATATAGCCAGCCATCCTGTGCAAGCTTTCGGTGAAGTAAGGCCCGGTGATATTAAATACGTTGATCAAAATGGTGACAATGTAATTAACGAGAGAGATGAGGTAGAGATTGGACAGTGGAATGAACCTTTTGTTTATGGCCTGAATTTCTCAACATCATATAAGAATTTTACAGTTTATTTACTTGCGACCGGTTCAGTTGGAGGAAATGGGATGAAGAATAATGATTATTTCTGGGTTCAGGGTGACGATAAATATTCAGTTTTTGTACTTGACAGGTGGACCGAAGATACAAGAAATACCGCCACTTATCCCCGTTTAAGTTCCCTGGAAAATAACAATAATTTTCGTCCTTCCGATTTCTGGATATATAAAACTGACAGGTTTGACCTGGGTAAAGTACAAGTATCATACAATCTGCCTGAAAACCTCCTGGGAAAAACTTTTATCAGGGAACTGGGTGTGTATGTAATGGGATCAAACCTGTTCACTATCGCCAGGAATAAGGATATTATGGATTTGATTACCTGGACCAGTCCGGTAATGAGATATTACTCTCTGGGTATCAGGGCAAATTTTTAAAGATAAATATCAAA
>CAZOLY010000197.1:2587-5529 GCA_964580815.1 uncultured Bacteroidales bacterium | reverse complement strand
AAGTCTGGAATAATTGTTTAAAAATTATCAAAGACAACGTTCCTTCAATAAGCTTCAGAACCTGGTTTGAGCCCATTGTTCCCATACGGCTGGAAAATAAAGTACTGACCATTCAGGTACCAAGTCCCTTTTTCTACGAGTACCTGGAAGAAAAGTACATAGAGATCATTAGCAAGACCCTGAGGAAAGAACTTGGATATGACGCTAAACTTGAATATAGTATAGTTATGGAAAATCCAAGCTATTCCAATTCAAGACCATATACAGTGAGGTTTCCTACACAGAATAAGACAGAATTAAAGAACAAACCGGTTAATGTCCCGATTAATATAGAGGAGAATGCTATAAAAAATCCTTTTATTATTCCGGGAATTAAGAAGTTAAACATCGATCCCCATCTTAATCCTGATAATTCATTTGATAACTTTGTTGAAGGTGAATGCAACAGGCTGGCAAGGTCTGCAGGTTATGCCGTGGCAAATAATCCCGGAGGTACGGCTTTTAATCCCCTTCTTATTTACGGCGATTCGGGATTGGGGAAAACACACCTTACACAAGCAATAGGGATCGAGATCAAGAAAAAGTTCCCTGACAAGACCGTTCTGTATGTTAATGCCAACAAATTCCAGACCCAGTTTGTTGAGTCAATCAGAAACAATAATAAGAATGATTTTTTGCACTTCTACCAGATGATAGACGTGTTAATAATTGATGATGTGCATGAATTTGCAGGAAAGGAAAAGACCCAGGACACTTTTTTCCATATTTTTAATCATATGCATCAGTCAGGCAAACAGTTAATACTGACATCAGACAAACCGCCCGTGGAGCTGCAGGGATTGGAGCAGCGGTTACTGTCAAGATTTAAGTGGGGATTATCTGCCGATTTGCAAATCCCTGATTACGAGACAAGAATAGCTATCCTGAGACAAAAAACATATAAAGATGGCATTGAGCTTCCTGAAGATGTGATCGAATACATTGCTACTCAAATAACTGATAATATAAGAGAACTTGAGGGAGCCCTGATTTCATTGCTGGCACAATCAACACTAAATAAAAAAGAAATAACGCTCGATCTCGCTAAAGAGATGATCGATAAGCTGATTAAAAATACTAAGCGTGAAGTCTCTATAGACTACATTCAGAAAGTAGTCTGCAACTATTTCGACATCGGCATTGATGCAATACAGTCAAAAACCCGAAAGAGAGAAATAGTGCAGGCTCGCCAGGTTGCTATGTTTTTTTCAAAAAACCTTACCAAGTCTTCACTGGCCACCATTGGTGCTCAAATAGGGGGTAAAGATCATGCAACAGTGTTACATGCATGTAAAACAGTTAATAACCTTATTGACACCGATAAACATTTTAGAAGCCAGATTGAAGATATTGAGAAAAAGTTGAAATTCTAAAATTAAACGCTTGAAACAGGTCCGCAAAAAGGACCTGTTTTTTTATCTTATGCCATACGATACTTTCAAAACAATTGAGGCTGCAGCTGAAGGAATATATAAAGACAAAGGGAGTAAATTTCTCGCTTTTGGATATCCTGTTTCTTCCGAAGAAGAAATAAAAAAAATCCTCGCAGAGATAAAGAAAAAATACCATGATGCAAGACACCGATGTTATGCATACAGAATTGGCATAATAAATGATATATCACGTATGAATGATGACGGTGAGCCGCCAAATACTGCAGGAAAACCCATATACGGACAAATCGTTTCAAATAACCTTACAAATATCCTGGTTGTTGTTGTAAGATACTTTGGAGGGACCTTACTCGGCAAGGGAGGCTTGATTAAAGCCTATAAATCAGCTGCTGCCAATATGCTGTCAAATGCCGGAATAGTAGTCAGGACTGTTGAAAGACTTTATAAAATAGAATTTGAGTACCACGCTATGAATGAGGTATTGAAAATCCTAAACAAAGAAAAACTTAAACAGGCAGACAATAAATTCGACATGCATTGCTCTATCATAACAAGGATAAAAGCTAATAAAGAGAAGAACATTATATCCCGGCTTGAAAAAATAAGTTCTGTCAAAGTTTCAGCCTTGGATGACAATACGATATAGTCAAAAAAGTTTTAATTTTATATTAACAACTGTTTATTAAAATTTAATTCTTACATATATTTACTTAATAATAAACAGAAAATCCTTTTAAATAATGAAAGGCAAAAGTCTGGTATCTATAAATGATTATACTAAAGATGAATATATAAAGATTTTAGACTCGGCTGAAGTATTTGAAAAAAACCCGGTGCAAAATATTCTTCAGGGTAAAGTTATAGCGACTCTTTTCTTTGAACCATCAACAAGAACAAGGCTGAGTTTTGAAAGCGCAGTAAATAAACTGGGTGGCAAAATAATAGGTTTCAGTGATACCAGCTCGTCAAGTATTACCAAAGGTGAGACTCTTTACGATACTATAAAAACGGTAAGCAATTACTGTGATCTGATAGTAATGAGGCATCCGCTTGAAGGAAGTGCACGATTTGCCAGTGAAATCACAAAAGTGCCTATAATAAATGCAGGTGACGGCGCTAATCAGCATCCTACACAAACATTGCTGGATCTGTATTCGATCAGAAAAACCCAGGGCACTCTCGATAATTTGAATATTTTCATGGTAGGGGATTTAAAATACGGGCGTACGGTCCATTCACTTCTTATGGCTATGTCCAACTTCATTACCACCTATAACTTTATTGCTCCCGATGAGCTTAAGATACCTGAAGAATATAAGCTATTCCTTGAAAACAGGGGACTTAAATTCTACGAACATAAAGATTTCACTGACATCATCTCAAGAGCTGATATCATTTATATGACAAGGGTGCAGAAAGAGCGCTTTTCTGACCCTATTGAATATGAAAGAACGAAAAATGCCTATGTTTTAAAGAATGAATTTTTAGTTGATACAAAGGAGAATATGA
>CAZOLY010000197.1:0-2577 GCA_964580815.1 uncultured Bacteroidales bacterium | reverse complement strand
AAAGTGCTGCATCCCTTGCCCCGTGTTAGTGAGATAGAACAAGATGTGGATATGAATCCGAAAGCATATTATTTTACCCAGGCATTGAACGGTGTTTTTATACGCCAGGCCATAATAGCTTCTATACTGGGATTAATTTAATTATTAAATACCATTTGCTGATGAAAGATAAAATTCTGGAAGTAAGTGCCATAAAAGACGGAACAGTAATAGATCATATTCCTGCCAACAGCTTGTTTAAAGTAATTTCAATACTGGGACTTGATAAGATTTCCAATAAGATAACTTTTGGCACTAACCTTGAAAGTAAAAAGCTCGGACAGAAAGCAATAATTAAGCTCTCCGACGTATTCTTTTTTGATAAGGACATTAATAAAATCGCCCTTGTCGCACCCCAGGCAAAACTAAATATAATAAAGAACTACCAGGTTACAGAAAAAAAAGTGGTTGAGGTGCCTGATGAAATATCAGGCATAGTTAAATGTATGAATCCTTCATGCGTTACAAATGCAGAAAAGATAATAACAAAGTTCCAGGTTGTATCAAAAAAATATGTTAAACTGAAATGCTATTATTGCGAAAAAATAACTGACCAGGAACACTTCGTAATAATATGATATTATTTCCTTAGCCTTTCATAGGAACGTACCAGCAATTCATCTCTCCTTATAGACCTGAAAGCCATATAGGTTAAGATTATTGATAGTACCGGTAAAATAACAGCTATTTTAAATGTGTGGTCCACAATAACGAGTCCGCTCCCGATAATCTGTTTCTTAATGAAAGTGAAGTAGAAATATAGGAGTCCGCTTAACCCTAAAAGCAATAATATGTTGAAAATGCATATCCTCATCTGCCTGTTCCTGGCAGTATAGAAGAAGATATTAATAAAGCTTACCAGTCCGATTATAACTGTCAGTATAGTGATTGGGAATGATGTTAACAGTTTGGCCTTGTCATCCAAATATAATCTTGCCCCGTAATTCCTGAAAACTACTATCTCTTGCTCATTGGCAGCAATGTCCTTACCGGCACTGTCCTTTCTTTCTACGGCTATATCTGCCATTGCCGAAACAAGCATAAACATCATTAAGATACTAACTATTAGAAGGTAGATAGACTGTATTCTCTGTATCATAATTAAATTATTCTTTAACCGAACCAAAGATAAATAAATATTCCAGTTTTTATCAATCAATGTTACTAACATATGTTAATTAGTAAAATTGCACCGGACTTAAATTTTAAATAGATTTGAAACTTTAGTATTAATGTATATTACCGGTTAATAAGGCTGGTACCAGTCATATTAATTTACTATTGATAATATATGAATGCAGGTAAAATAAAAGCTCTTATTTCTCTTCTCGATGATCCCGATGCTGAAATAATTAACCTTGTGTCAGATAATTTGTTGAAGCAGGGGCTGAAGGCAATCCCTGAGCTTGAAAGGGCATGGGATAACACTTATGATGAGGTTTTACAGAACCGCCTGGGTAATGTAATTCAGAGTATCAAGCTTGACTATGCCAGGATTAATATTGAAAAATGGATCAATTCAGGAGCTGAGAATATTCTTGAGGGAGCATTCTACGTCGCCCAGTTCCAATTCTCTGAAATAAATCTGAAAGATATTGAAAGAGAAATCGAAAATATACGTAAGGATGTGTGGCTGGAATTTAATAATAATCTTACTGCCCTTGAGAAAGTCAGAATTATGAATTATATTATCTTTGACATTTATAAATATTCTAAAAATATTGCTGATCCTTACTCACCCCAAAACTCGTTTATTAACCAGGTTATAAATACAAAAAAAGGCAATCCCGTATCATTATCGGTAATATACTTGTCTGTTGCAAGCAGGCTTGATTTGCCGGTTTATGGGGTAAACCTTCCGGATAACTTTATACTGGCGTATAAGGATGATTACAAACACTTTGATTCAGCCGGTGAAGCTGATGAAATATTGTTCTACATAAACCCCTATGACAATGGTGTAGTTTTGGGGAAGCGCGAAATAGAATATTTCATTTCACGTAATATGCTTAAACAGGAAGAGGACTATTTTATTCCCTGTTCCAATGTTGAGATAATAAAACAACTAATAAATACCCTGGTGCTATCTTATGAAAGACACGGTTTACTTGAAAAGGCTGATAAATACAGGGAACTGTCAGAATCCTTCAAAAACTATTGATAAGACCCTATTTAGCATAACTTACCGCCCTTGTTTCCCTTATAACTGTTATTTTTATCTGTCCCGGATAGGTCATCTCATCCTGGATTTTCTTTGCTATTTCATAGGAAAGGCTGTCAGCTTCCTTATCTGAAATTTTTTCACTTCCTACAATCACCCTGAGCTCTCTGCCTGCCTGGATAGCGTATGTCTTCATAACTCCCGGATACGATAAGGCTAATGCCTCAAGATCCTTAAGACGCTTTATATATGATTCCACAACTTCTCTTCTTGCCCCGGGACGTGCTCCTGATATTGCATCACACACCTGCACTATCGGAGATATCAGGCTTGTCATCTCAACCTCATCATGATGTGCGCCTATGGCATTACATATT
>CAZOLY010000196.1:0-5537 GCA_964580815.1 uncultured Bacteroidales bacterium | reverse complement strand
TGCGCGGGGGCACCCCTGATCAGAACCTCGTACTTTTTGACGGGATGACAATATACCATGTCGATCATTTTTTCGGGTTTTTCAGTGCTTTTAATGCCGACGCAATCAAAGACATCCAGATCTATAAGGGGGGATTTGCATCCGAGTACGGAGGAAGAATCTCAAGTGTTGTCAATATTACGGGAAAGACAGGCCATCAAACAAGGGCTCAATACGGATTAGGAGTCAACCTGCTCAGCACGCACGGTTATCTCGAGTTACCACTCTGGAGCAAAGGTACATTCCTCCTGGCAGCGCGCCGATCATATACTGATTTTATCCGAAGTCCGCTCTATGAATCCATCTATAAATTAATGACGGGAGACGCTCCTCCCCCATCCAGCGGGCCCGGACAGGGATCAAATGTCCAGGGAGGAGGTTCATCAGGTAATGTACAGGCAGCTGAATTTCAACCTGATTTTTATTTCTATGACCTGAATAGCAAACTTACCTTTAATCCTACATCCAAAGATATTATTACCGTCAGCTTTTATTCCGGTAAGGATGACCTTGATAAATCACAGGATTTTTCGGATATACCTTTGCAGGATGTTGAAACGGACGTATCAGTACAGCTTGAAACCATAGACCTTACTAAATGGGGTAACCTTGGCGTCAGCGGCAAGTGGGCCCGCCAATGGAGCAGCCGCCTTCATACCGACCTGCTTGCAGCTTATTCCAAATATTTCAGTACCTACGATAAAAACATGAGCCTTAGCGTGTTATCCTCCCTGCCCGATGATGATACATCAGCAGCAAGTGTCGGCTTTGTAAGTGCTTATTTTGAGGACAACCTGGTTAAAGATATAACATACAGGCTTGACATGACTTATAATATCAGCCAGAACCATACAATAAAGTCAGGACTCTGGCTGTCACAATTCCATTCCACGTATAACTTCACATTAAATGATACTATTCAGCTGCTTGACAGGGATGACAGGGGAATTCTTACTGCTTTCTATGTCCAGGATAAATGGCAGATTAAGAAAAACGAGATCACTGCAGGGTTGCGCATGTCCAATTACGAAAATACAGGAGATTTCTACTGGGAACCGCGAATTGCACTGACAGTGCCTATAACCTCAAAATTCAGCTTTAAGGCAGCATGGGGATACTATTATCAATTTGTTAACAGGATAATAAATGAAAATGTGCTTGAGGGAAGTCGCGATTTCTGGATCCTGTCCGATAAAAACCTGAAACCTTCCTTTTCAGAACATAAAATACTTGGCCTGAGCTATGAAACTGCAAACTGGCTGTTCAGCGTTGAGGGTTACAACAAATCTATGGATAACCTGTTTGAATTTTCACGAAGATTTACGGGACAGGCGGACTATTCCGATTACTTCTTTATTGGTTATGGAGTTGCGAAAGGTATTGAACTGCTTGTTCAGAAAAAGTATGGAAACCTGTCAGGCTGGATAGGATATACACTTGGAAAAGTTGATCATACATTTTCTGCATTCAATGACGGTGAACCATTCCCTGCCGATAACGACCGGCGGCATGAGATAAACCTGGTATCAAAATATACACTTGGTAAATGGACTTTCTCCTCAACGGGCGTTTTTGCAACAGGGAAAGCATATACGGCACCCGAAAGCCAGTATGTAATTGAAATGCTTAACGGGGAAAGAATAAGCTATATCCACGTGGGTGACAAAAACAGCTACAGGCTTCCCGAGTATTTTCGCATAGATCTGAGTATATCCAGACAATTTGAATTCGAAGCATGGACTATGCAAACCGGACTCAGCATATTCAACCTGACTAACCACAAAAACATATGGTATCGCGAATACAACCTTGAAACAATACCCGTGACGGTAACCGATGCACTAATGCTTGGATTTACCCCTACATTTTATGTACAATTTAATAAAAAGTAAGGATAACGCTATGAAATACATATGGATTACAATAGTTGCCTGTTTTTTGCTGCAGTTTCTTTCATGTGAGGAGGAATCTGCCATTAATCCCGATTATGAAAAGGTGGTTGTGCAGGCATATCTTTACGCCGGCGAACCGGTTAATGCTATTAAAATCATGGAAACAATACCTATGGGCAGTGAAGCCGATACACTACCGGTAATAAATGATGCGATAGTCAGCCTGGTAAAGAATAATCATACCTACGATCTTGTTCCCAGCAGCGGCGACAGCGGGTATTACCACTATCCAGGCACTGACCTTGCAGTTGAGGAAGGAGATAAATTTACAATACAGATCGATTATTTTAATAAACGTACTACAGGATCAACTACCGTACCTTCGAAGCCTTCGAATGTCTCACAGTCAAATGATACAATATTCATTCCTGCTAAATTCAATCCCTGGCTATTTAAATTTGACACTACAAAGCACCAGGTAAAAGTTAAATGGACAGCTGAATCAGACGCGATGTACTTCATTAAAGTTGAGAATGTTGAATCAGATCCCGATTCGGTTATATCAAGGATCCCTCCTAAAGGTTTGCCGGGACGTATGGTGTCAATGCCCATGAACCAGGATTTCTATATTATACTTTTTGAGGATATCACCCATTACGGGCGCCATAAAGTAACTCTCTACCGTATAAATCAGGAATATGTTAATCTTTATATCTCACGGCATCAGAACTCCAGGGAATTAAACGAGCCCCTGACAAATATTAAGGACGGACTGGGTGTGTTTAGCGCATTTAACAGTGTAGAGCTGTATTTTACGGCTACTGCACAATAACATAATCCTGAAAAAGGAATTATTTAACATAACATGAATTTAGCATTAATCGGTATTGTCGCTGCCTTAACTTCAGCCGCATCCTGGGCATTAGGTTCAATCCTGTTTAAAAAAATTGGCGAAAAAGTATCCCCTTTCGGGATGACGCTGTCCAAAGGAATTCTGGGTATTGTGCTGCTTGGGTTTGCTTATGCTGCCAATGGATTCGAATTTGTTACTTTTAATGCTGCAGGGATGTTATTTGTTAGCGGTGTTATAGGCATAGCCGTAGGTGACACGCTCTTCTTTGCTTCATTGCAGGACCTGGGGCCGAAGGTACAAATCATTTTTTTCATGATGGGCCAGGTAATGACCGCTATGCTCGGACTGCTAATTCTAAAAGAAATGCCCCTGCTGTTACAATGGATAGGAATAGTCATAACACTTCTGGGAGCAGTAACAGTCTTATGGAAAAAAATATTCAGCAGTGCAGAAAATAAAAAAACAGGCTTACGCGGCGTAGTATTCGGTTTATTAGCCATGTTCTGTTTTTCATTTTCACTTATAATAGCAAAACATGCAATGAAGGATATTACTCCCCTGAGTGCTGTCTTTATAAGAATGACCGCCGGCACTATAGGCATACTTACCTACGGACTTATAAAACGTAAGGTCAGGGCATGGCTGAACCCTTTCCATGATTTGAAAATGGCAGCTTTCTTTTTCGTATCCGTCTGTATCGTAACATTCGGCGGCTTCTGGCTTTCTCATGTCTCGATAAAATTTCTGGATGTGGCGGTAGCTTATACATTGGGTGCAACAGAACCGCTGTTCGTTTTGCCTCTGGCATTAATTATCCTTAAGGAACGGATAACACTGACAGAATTTATAGGAGCTGTATTGACAGCATGCGGCGTGATTATTATAATTATCGGATCGGGCTGAAACTAATTAACTGTAACTTAAGTTACAAAAATTTAATTTAAACATTTTTAATTTAAAATTTCACTCTGAGTTTTTATAAAAATTGTTATATTGTCATAATTAACCTAACCTAAATTATGGAGGAGCATAAAATGATTAATCTTATTAAATTCAAAACATTATGCAAAAGCATCTCAATATTAAGTATTATTTGCTTTTTTTTCTTTACATCGTGTACGGATGATCCGCCAACCTGTGTGATAACTGATCCTGCAGATGAAGCTGTTGTTCTCCAGGGAACCAGTGTTGTCATTGAAGCTGATGCCAATGACGACGATGGAACTCTATTCAGGAAACCAAGCATCGAAAAGGTTAAGTTTCTTGTCGATGATGAACTTAAATCAACAGTAACTTCCGCACCCTATACATATACATGGAACACAGCAGGTGAAGCACTTAGCTGGCACGATATTGTTACCGTAGCAATAGACGGAGGAGATAATTCAACACAGGATAAAATTTCAATTCTGGTAAATGATGCCCCAAGTTGTGATATATCATCGCCAGCTAACAATTATAATGCATTCCAGGGAAGTGAAATAGAGATTTCTGTTACTGCCGATGATGATATAGGAGGACTTGAAAACATTGAGTTCTATGTTGATAACAGCCTGGTTGGGACAGATGCCACATACCCGTATTCATATACATGGAGCACATATAGTGCAACAATAGGCACTCATACTATAAAAGCCGTAGCTGTCGATTACTATGACGCGGAAACAGATGATCAGATTACGGTTGAAATAAAGCAGTGCCTGATATGTGGCACATGGGAAGGAGAATATAGTGGCTACGACAGTAATTTTGGTGAAAACGTAACCATCAGGGAAAAGCTGGTGATAAGTATGAATACTTCATACAACGATAGCCTGTGGGGAAAACCGGACAGCTATAGTAGTTATATCGTCTATGAAGTGGAAAGCGGATCCTGGAAAATTTCAGATGACGGGACAAAGGTTCAGTGGGCTCCTACTTCATTGGAAAAGGTAGATATAGAAAATCCTAGTTCACTGGTAAGTTATACTCCGGAAAATCATGAGGATGATATAGATATTAACACTAGTGGAGACTGGGGAATGAAAGATTCAAATTTAGACGTTGATTATTATCTTGAGAAACAATAGGATTAATCTGATAGTGATAGAGACTATCTAAAACCACAGGTTTTTGATAATATTTTTGCAGGGTGAATATTCATATTAATCAAATTTATCTGAATATTCACCCTTTTTACCGGTATTGCTGAAACTTTATAATTGAATTACCGTATTTTCAATATACAAAAATCCACTTTGCGCAGCACTAATGGAATCCCTTGGGCAATTAGTCAAAATACTTATTAATGAAATTTTAAATCAGTTATATTTGTACAGGTTATTAATTTTATAGCAGATTAATGTTTATGACTATCAAAGAAATCGCGGATCAGGAGGTACTTGGATGTCTGGAAAAAGGTATTTTTTACCGCGAGATCCTGGAGAAAGCCCTGTTATTTAAAAATGAGGAGCAGGAGGCACTTTTCAAAATGGCAAGGGATAAGAGAGATAAAGCATTCCCTGATAAGCATGTCGAGGTTCGCAGTGTCATAGAGATATCAAATAAATGCAGGCAGGGATGTAATTACTGTTCCATGGGCAAAAAAATGGCTATCAGGGAATATACTATTGAAGAGCCTGTATTGGTCTCCCTGGCGGAATACCTGCACAATAAAGGAAGGCGTGTTATTCTTCTGCAGGCAGGTGAAAACGGGGAAGAGGAATATATTAATATGGTGAGCAGATGCATTGAAAAAATCAAGGAGCGCCACA
>CAZOLY010000195.1:1904-5595 GCA_964580815.1 uncultured Bacteroidales bacterium | reverse complement strand
CAGCAAATATATTAATGAATAGAGCTAATTTGTTATTTTATAATAAACCTTTCTGAATTAAAGCCACTATTTGAAAGGATTCGCACGATATATATTCCCTTTGAAAAATCAGACAAATCATACGATCTTATTTGCTCCTTGCTGGGATCTTCAATTAATTCTGAAAATATTATTGTTCCCATAAGATCATTGATCTGAATAAAAGTCTCAGATCCATAATCATATTCAGATTGAGGTATAATTTTAATGTTGATCATACCTTCTGAAGGATTAGGTGATATTTCCAGTTTATATTCAATTGACGGATATGAAAAATCATCACATGGCCCGGCATTATAATTATCAAGAATCTGTGATTCTGTTAGTGCGACATTATATATAGCCATTGTATAGTATGTTCCATACCATGGCGAGTTTAAATCCGCGTTGTTACCCAGGATCAGGGAATAATCATCTTTCCAGTTACCGAAACTCTCGGGCCTGATACCATTTGCCACCTCCTCGCCATTAAGATATATTTTTTCCTGTCCGTCATCCTTCTTTACATATACCAGGTGATGTAATGAAAGGTATGAAATTTCATTATCAGTATAAAGATTGGGGGCCCCGTTTAAGGCAGTTGCTTTTGTTTTTAGCCTTACGAGATAATTAAATGATTTCTGATCATCGCCAAATATATACTTCTGGGCCAGGGTGGCTCCGATATCTTCACTGCTATTTGAAATGGTCAGGATGTTTGATATATCGCAAAAATTATCTATTGAAGGTTTAATCCAGCATTCTAATGTTATCTCATTAGTCTTCTTTATGGCATTAACAATTTTGGTAGCCGGCTTTGCTGACTTAATAACAGTATTTGCCGTTATCTCAAACCTGTTATTTGAATACCATATTATTTTTGTATTATCATCAAATGTCAGATTCAGGGGTTGCTCATAATTTGAAAAATCATGTATCAGGCTATCTGAGTTTACGTTAAAATTGTAATATGCTATGAGTCCGTCCCATACTCTCCTGGATTCTGAGACAGACATGGTAGAAGCTATAGCCTTATTACTGTTATTTGACTGTCCGGCTTTATTAATTGCCTGGGCCAGATAATAATATATAGTATTGGGCTGAAGTTTATTATCAATAAAACTCGTATCATTGGCACTCGTGATCTTAATGGTCTTATATTCACGGTCCAGGGATACAGAGCGTTTGATCATGAATCCTGTTTCATCAACTGAATTATCGCGCCAGTTTAAAGTAATTGAATTCAATGTGATTTCTGAAGTGGATAAAGAAGAGGGGGGGACAGGCGGATTAAGCTTCAGTGTGCTTACCTGTAATAAATTCGAATAACCGGAATAACCATCTGTATTGTATGCTTTCAGCCTGTAATAATAAGTTTTATTTGAGAGTAATCCCGTATCGGTTAATTCTGAAAGATCTTCTTCATCTATATTATATAATGTCATATTACCGCCCGTTGTATCCAAAGTCCTTTCAATAATATATCCTGTTTCATTGGTTGCATTATCGTTCCAGGAGAGAGTCATCCATGTATAACTGATCGTGTCTGCTCTCAGGTTGGTAGGTGCATCCGGCAGCTCCAAAGGAAGTGTTTTAATATCCAATATATTGGAATTTTCCGAATTTCCGTCTTCATTAAACGCAAAAACCGTAAAGCTGTAACTTGTATCAGGTAATAATTCATAATCTGTATATGCGCTTGTATTAGGATTAAGTGTTGCTACAGCGATAAAATCATTTTCCAGCAACAGCGACCGCAGAATAATAAAACCTTCTTCGTTATTTGAGTTATCTGTCCATGTGAGCGAAACAGAATTTTTGGTAATACCGGTTGATGTTAGATCCCCGGGAGCCAAGGGTGGCACAGGATCATATGTAGTAATACCAAGTTCATCAGAGTATGCAGAATTACCGTATTTATTATAGGCAACGACAGTATAATAGTACGAAGTGGAAGGACTTAGTCCGTTATCAGTATAAGAACTGATATTTGCATTAACAGAGTCAACCGCTGAGAATCCTGTTCCCGAAGTCAGGGATCTGTATATAATAAATCCATCTTCATCTTCAGAGTTATCAGTCCATGCAAGTGTCACAGATTTCTTTGTAATACCTGTTGATGAAAGATCATCCGGAGCCTGGGGAGGTTGCGGAGATAAGGTCATTACGCTGAGTTCATTAGAGTAATCAGAATAGCCATCTTCATTGTAAGCTCTTATTCTGTAATAATAACTGGTACCCGGATTTAATTCATAATCGGTAAACTGGCTATTATTTGCACCAAGAGTACCAATTAGTGTGTACCCGGTTCCTGAAGTTATTGATCTGTAAATATAGAATCCTCCCTCATTGTTTGAGTTATCTGTCCAGTTAAGTGTGACAGAGTTCATGGCAACTGATGTCGATATAAGATTTGCCGGTGCTGCAGGGAGCTGCAAGGCAAGAGTCGTAGCGCTGAGTTCATTAGAGTAATCAGAATAGCCATCTTCATTAAAAGCCCTTATTCTGTAATAATAACCGGTATTGGGATTTAATTCATAATCGGTATAATGGTTAGCGTTTGCAATCAGTGTAACTATTTGTGTGTAACCGGTACCTGAAGTTAATGACCGGTAAATATAGAATCCGTCCTCAATGTTTGAATTATCCGTCCAGCCAAGTGTAATAGAGTTTTTAGTAACTATTGTTGATATCAGATTGCCTGGTGCCAGAGGGGGCTGCAAGTCAAGAGTAGTGATACTGAGTTCATTCGAGTAATCCGAATTACCGTCTTCATTGTATGCCATTATTCTGTAATAATAAGTAGTGCTCGGACTAAGTCCGGAATTGGTAAGCTGATTACTATTTGCAGCTGCTAGTCCAACCTTTGTGAAGCCGGTTCCGGAAGTCAGTGATCTGTATAGGCGGAATCCTTCTTCATTATTTGAGTTATCTGACCAGTGAAGTATTACGGAATTCTTTGTAACATCGGTTGCTGTTAAATTTGTGGGACTAACAGGCGGCTGCAATTCCAGTGTGGTAACACTCAATTCATTGGAATAACCTGAGCAACCATGCCCGCTGCAAGCTCTTATTCTATAAAAATATACAGTGACAGGAGCCAAACCAGCATCAGTATAGCTGGTCTGATTGCTACTGACAGTTGCTATCCTTGAATAATTACCACCTGACACATTTGATCTTTCCAGTTCGAAATATGTTTCATCATTTGAATTATCATTCCAGGCAAGAGTAACAGAACGGGCCTTAATATTTGTGGTTCTTAACGATGAAGGTGCATTCGGCGGGGGAATCACAGGTGTAGTAATGCTAATTTCTCCTGAATAATTACTATAACCAATATTATTATAAGATCTTATACGGTAATAATAAGTTGTCTGGGGCGACAGATTATTATCCGTAAAAGAAGTAACATCATAATATGAAGTATAGATTCTGCTGAAACCTGATTGTGACGTAACCGATCTTTCAATTTCAAAACCATATTCGTTATCTGAATTATCATTCCACTGCAACACTATCTGATGATAATACGGAGCAGTTCCCGTTATATTTGACGGGGCATTAGGCAAAGTATCAGAGGGTTTTCTTATTACAAACTCATAAGCACCGATATCGGGTACATTATTAAAAGGTATTTGATTGCTATCTAAATCATGAATGATCCCGACAT
>CAZOLY010000195.1:0-1894 GCA_964580815.1 uncultured Bacteroidales bacterium | reverse complement strand
CGACATCTGTACCCGCATCAACGGCTGGTGAATTACCAATCAGCCTGTAATCCTTATTATCTATATCTAAAAAACCCGGTTCACTAACAAATGAATTGTTTTCAATGTTAAAAGACTTAAGCTGATCCAGACTGGTACAATTGTTTTCCTTATAATCCCACACTGCTTGAGGTGCAAACAAATTATTTGAACTCTGAAAGTCACAGTTAATTCCAATGACATAATTTCTTGATGAGATATCAGACAGTATATTATTCCTGAAATCAATTTCAAAGTATGCACTTGTATTTGCATCAAGACCTCTATTACAGTTAACAATTGTGTTATTATATATTTTATTGGAGAAGGCTGTAATAAATAAACCCTTACCATAACCATAGATTATATTATTGTTGATTACTCAACTTCCCTTAAGTGCATTACTTGTTATATTAAAGGAAGATGTTGTAAAAATATTATATCTTATTGTATCTCCAAGGCTGGTTGAACCGAAAGCAAAGTCATCGCTAATGCCACCTATACAGGTATTATACTCAAATACTCCATGCGAATAATCACTTCCTGCAGTTTCTGCTCTATGCGAACAGACAAAAACACCTTTCCCACTTGTACTATTTGAATGATCTAAAATGTTATGATGCACATAATAATTATCGGCAATATTGTTTAGCTGAATACAATCACCGACATTACCCGTAAGATCAATATTATGTATATAATTATATCCAATTTCGATATTTCTGCTGGGACCGTATATTCCTTCCGCACCACAGTATGAAATCTCGTTATTAAGTATTTTTACATAAGAAGGATCGTATCTAAGCAATATTCCATGCCAGTCATTGGATACTGAAATGTGATGCACATAACAATGCTCAATGGTGACATTACTTCCTGCATCGATGCAAATTCCGAAAAAACACTTGCCGGTAACTTCAAAGTTTTGAAATACAATATTGTTTACATAAGAAATAATAACACCATAATCTGTTGGCTCTGAAATATTAATTTCAGGTTTCTCCCCGTAGCCATATGAGCTGAAAACAATAGGGTTATCTGAAGAACCGGATGAAGATATAATTAAAGTTTCATTCCAGACTCCACCACAGATAAATAAGATCGAATCTCCGGGAGAAAAGAAAGATTGATTGATTTTATTTGTTGTTTTCCATGCTCTATCACCGGATAATCCATCATTCTGGTCGGAACCGCCGGTATTATTTATATAATAGGTATTCTGCGGGTGAGATTTTGCGACAGATATAGTACACAGTACTATAATTATTACAGCACTTTTCAGAATACGGTTTGACAGCATCAAGTTAGTTGTAAGTGTTTAATTCGTTGTGAATCGCAAAAATACTACATTATTTATTTTTTCATATACAGGAAGCAAATAATTTAAATTATTTTTTAATTTTTTTTTTTTACGTAATTATTTGATTAAATGCCCTAAACGTTAGATTAAAGAATGGGATTTATTATCAATAGTTTCTGAATATTTTGTAAATTTCGCAATATTAAGTAGTTAAATAAGATTTAATAATAAGTATCAATATAGCTTATTGTTGGAATAGCTCATTGTAAAGCATTATTTAAGTAAGGTTGTTTATTAATTTGATATTTAATTTTTTATTATTTTAAGGATAAAATAAATAGTCATTTTTAAAACTTTAATTTCAAAAAATCGTATGTTAATAGTGTATAATTATTCGTTCGTCAATAAAAAATATTAATTCGTCAAAATTTCATAATTTAAACCCCATTGTGATGAAACGATTTATTCTCAACGTAAAGACTAATTATGATGACATAATAATAAAGGTCATTATCCTTTTATGTTTATTCTTTCTATGTTTAAATGACTTGAATTCGCAGACCACGTATTATGTTG
>CAZOLY010000194.1:0-5627 GCA_964580815.1 uncultured Bacteroidales bacterium | reverse complement strand
CCTATTGGTCATCTCTATAAGACCCAGGTATACCAACTGGCCAGGTATCTCGGGGTGCCGAAGGAAATTATTGACCGCACGCCAACTACTGACACATACACTGCCGAGCAGACGCAGGAAGAATTTTTTTATCAGCTTCCGTTCGAATTAATGGACCTGCTATGGTATGCTTTTGAAAATGATTATTCGCCGGCAGAGGTAAGTCCGGTTATCGGAAAATCAGCGGAGGACATTAAAAATATTTATATGAATTTCTCCAGAAAAATAAAAACAACAGATTATCTAAGGATGCCTCCCATCAAAGATTACTAAAACAGTTAATTTTATATTATTGACAGCATGAATGCCTTTGACTACTTTCTATCAGATTCAAAAGAAAAGGAAAAAGATTTTGTTCTGGGACCCAAGGAGCAGATATCTTATAAAATGTTATATAAGAATAGTATGGCCCTTGCTATGCATTTAAAGAACAACTTTGGTCAGGGTAATAACATATTATTAATATCACACAATTCTGTTTTTTTTATAACTTCATATCTTGCTATTTTTAAATCAGGAAATGTTTGCGTACCTCTTAATCCTGATATAGAAATAAAAAATCTGAAATATATAATTAATATATGCCAGTCAAATTACATACTTATTTCATCATCTATTCAGAATAAATTTGATTTGGAGCAGTACTTATTAATGAATGAAGAAGATACTGCTGATATATTTTCCTCTGCAGAAAGGCCGGTTGAACAGGATTTATTTGAAGAGGTTTTTGATGAAAAAAGGCTGGCTGAAATAATATTTACTTCAGGATCAACTGGTGAGCCCAAAGGAGTTATGATAACTCATAAGAACCTGATTGCCAATACCGGATCTATCATTGAATATTTAAAACTATCAGGTGATGATATAATCGAAATTGTGCTGCCTTTTTATTATTGCTACGGTTTATCATTATTGCATACACATCTGAAAGTCGGGGGCAGTATAGTATTAAATAATACATTTATGTTTATTGGCTCAGTGATTAGTGATCTGAATAAATATAAATGCACTGGTTTTGCCGGTGTGCCCAGTCATTTTCAAATACTGCTGCGAAAAACTAAAAGTTTTAAAACAAACGATTTCCCTCATTTGAAATATGTGACACAGGCAGGAGGGAAATTGCATATTATTTTTATTCAGGAATTTATCGATGCATTTCCCGGGATTAAGTTTTATGTAATGTACGGACAAACGGAAGCTACTGCACGGCTGTCATATTTATCTCCTGAAATGCTTGATAAAAAAATAGGTTCTATAGGAAAGGGCATTCCCGGTGTTGAACTTGAAATCTTTAATGATAAAAATCAACCTGCAAAATCCGGTGAAGTGGGAGAAATTGTAGCCAGGGGAAATAATATTATGTCGGGATATTTGAATGATGCTGAATCCACAAATAAAACTTTAAGAAACGGCTGGTTATATACGGGTGACCTGGCTTTTAAAGATGATGACGGGTACTTTTTCCTGACAGCACGCAAAAAGGAAATAATAAAGGTCGGTGGAAAAAGGATCAGCCCAAAGGAAATTGAAGAAGTAATAGTATCAATACCTGATGTCATTGATTGTACAGTTGAAGGAACGGATGATGAAATCCTGGGTGAATCAATTAAAGCCAGAATTATTGTATCTGATTTAAAGAATAATAATCTAACGAAAGAGGCCATTCAGGAGTATTGTGCCAGCAAATTAGCCTTATTTAAAGTACCGCAAATTATTGAATTTAGCGACAGGGTTAAAGTCGCTTCAACAGGCAAGAAGGTCAAGAACCTTTAAACAAATACCTTCTTTTATGAGCTTCTGATCTTATTTGTTATAATATTATATATGGCTTTAAACAGATATATAATATCTGTTAAATATGGATGTTTTTCCTTATCTCTGAGGTAAATTCTCTCAGCCTCAATATTGTTTTTGTCATCAGGCATGCACAGTGCCACATAGGGCGGGAAACAACCGGGCTTGGATTTAATACGCTCATTTTTAAGATCTTCAGGAAACTGGTTAAATCTTACAAGACTTAAGGGACGTACTCCCACAAGCTTCATTTCTCCCTTCATAATATTTAACAACTGTGGTAATTCATCAATCCATAATCTTCTTAACAGCTTTCCCCATCTTGTTATTCTGAAGTCATCCTTTGGCTTCCCCAGGTCATTATAACCATTAAGTTTTAGTATATAATCCTGAAGATATTCGGAATAGGGATGCATAGTCCTCAATTTGTATACACCAATCATTTTACCATTTTTGCCTATCCTGTTTAATTTAATTATAGGATGATAAGAAGGACTCCTATCCCTGCTGGGCTCACTTATCTTTATGACCATAAAATAAAACAGTCCGTCAATTATTTTGTAATCAATAACGCTAAACCCGCAATATACCAGCCGTCCGAGCATCTCTGATTTTGAAACCGTGTGGTGGGCTCCCTTTGTCAGATAGTAATATATCCTGCTAACATATCTTAATCTTGGCAATACCCTGTTCATCATAAAATCCATTAACCATATCAGCCTGCCAAATGTTCTGCCAAATAATCTGTAAATTCTTAATTTCCTTTCCCAGTATGTTTCTATCCTGCCAATATAGGTTCCGGCATCAGGAAGCAGCTTATTAACCGAACGCAGATGCTCATTAATATAACGAATATGGTTAATTTTTTTGAAATTTATGATTGCCCTGACATTATCAAAATTAACATTCTCAACATAGGATTTTGATTCAGTAGTAAAAACGATATGATTAAAATACCTCTTCAGGTCGAGATGTTCCGATACAAATTCAAATACCCTGGAACCGGATTCGTTTAATATTGAGCGCTCAAGATCATTATGGTCGAGGAAATTGTATTTTAATGTTGATATAACAGCTTCTTTGGTCCTGCTGTTTAGATTATCAAATAGCGAAGTACCGGCTAGGTTATGAACAAACTCAATGTATCTTTGCATTTTTGATTAGGGTTATTAGATTTAGGCATTTTTTAGGTATTTATCTGATAGTAATTTTCAATGAGCACCAGTCAATTTTTATACGAATATAACTTTAGATCTTATATGGGTCAAGCAAGAATTTACGAACGTGAAAAATATTTTGATAAACATATCAATATTGTTAACTAATGAAATAAGGTCAAATTTCAATTATAATTATTAACTATTCTTTAAAACAAAACCAAAATTATGTTACAGGTTTAAAAGCCCGATATAGCTGACTTTTTCGAAGATTTTAAATTACCTCACATATTTGTTCCGATTATTATTAATATTATTTCTTTTTATTAAGTTTAACATTTGAATATCTTCTAAAAAATCAGTTTCAGAAATAATGAACTGGCAGGATTATATATCTGAATATATATCTTATTTAAAACTGGAAAAATCATTATCTGAGAATTCAATTGCTGCATACAAAAGAGATATTTCAATGTTGCTGGCCTTCCTGGAATTTAAGAAACTTAACATCCCCCCTGCCGAAGTAGAACTTATCCATCTCAGGCAATTTATCAGCTGGGTGAATGAGTTGGGTATGAGTGCCAGAACACAGGCAAGAGTAATATCAGGAATTAAATCTTTCTATAAATTTCTCCTTATAGACGAAAAGACTGACAAGGATCCTACTGCTTTGCTTGAAGCTCCGAAAATTGGCCGGAAGCTGCCCGAAGTCCTTAGTGTAAAAGAAATAGAT
Source organism: uncultured Bacteroidales bacterium (assembly GCA_964580815.1). Classification (GTDB taxonomy): domain Bacteria; phylum Bacteroidota; class Bacteroidia; order Bacteroidales; family UBA10428. The sequence continues at coordinate 1,904 of CAZOLY010000194.1, read as the reverse complement.
GATCTTATAAATGCTATTGATTTAAGTAAACCTGAGGGCCACAGAAATAAAGCCATAATTGAAACATTGTACAGTTGCGGCCTCAGGGTGTCTGAGCTTATTAGCCTGAAGCTCTCGGATTTATTCTTTGACCAGGGATTTATTAAAGTACTGGGAAAAGGGAAAAAGGAAAGGCTTGTCCCTATCAGTCAGAAAGCTGTAAAGGAGATAGAAATATATATTAATCAGTTCAGAAACCATCATAAGATAGACAGGCAATATGAAGATATTTTATTTCTTAACCGCTGGGGCAGGAAGCTTACAAGAGTAATGATTTTTACCATTGTTAAGACCCTGGCTCAAATTACAGGTCTCAAGAAAAATATCAGTCCTCATACATTCAGGCATTCATTTGCTTCTCATCTTATTGACGGGGGAGCTGATCTGCGTGCGATACAGGAAATGCTAGGTCATGAGTCAATTATAACGACTGAAATATATACACATCTTGATACCGACTATTTAAGGGATACTATAATACGGTTTCATCCCAGGGCATAATAAATCCCGCCGTATTTTTTATAACTTTGGGTTATAAGATTAATAATTTTTAAATACCTTTGTGGACTTTAAAAATCAGACATTATTTAAATTAATAGATAATCTAACAAATATAAAAAATGACTAAAGTTAAGCGCGTATACGCATTTGGCAACAAGAAGGCTGAAGGAAAAGCCGATATGAAAAACTTACTTGGCGGCAAGGGAGCCAACCTGGCAGAAATGAATCTTATAGGAGTACCAGTTCCTCCAGGATTTACAATTACAACGGAAGTTTGTACCGAATATAATCAGCTGGGAAAAGAAAAGGTTGTTGAGCTTCTTAAAGAGGAAGTCGGACAGGCGATGAAAAATGTTGAAAATATTATGGGGTACAAGTTCGGGGATAAAGACAATCCTTTGCTTGTTTCTGTTCGCTCAGGGGCCAGGGCATCTATGCCCGGAATGATGGATACCGTGTTGAATCTCGGATTAAATGATAAAGCTGTTGAAGGTATTGCAAAAAAAACCGGAAATGAAAGGTTTGTCTGGGATTCATACAGGAGGTTTGTCCAGATGTACGGAGATGTGGTTTTAGGCATGAAACCTGCTTCAAAAGAAGATGTTGATCCCTTTGAAGAAATAATTGACAAGATTAAGGAAGAAAAGGCGGTGGTTAACGATACTGATTTGACAACCGAAGATCTTAAGGATTTGGTATCAAGGTTCAAAAAAGCCGTCAAGTATGTAACAGGACATGACTTCCCCACTGATCCGTGGGAGCAGTTATGGGGTTCTGTTTGTGCAGTATTTGACAGCTGGATGAATGAAAGGGCTATTGTATACAGACAGCTTAACCAGATACCGGAAGAATGGGGTACTGCTGTAAATGTGCAGGCAATGGTTTTCGGTAACATGGGCAACACGTCGGGCACAGGAGTTGCATTTACAAGGGATGCTGCCACAGGTGAGAATATTTTCAATGGTGAATACCTTTTGAATGCACAGGGTGAGGACGTTGTAGCAGGAATAAGAACCCCCCGCCAGATTACCATGGAAGGTTCTTTAAGATGGGCAAAACTGGCCGGTATTTCTGAAGAAGAAAGAGCTGCAAATTATCCTTCACTTGAAGAGACTATGCCTGAAATTTACAAAGAGCTTAATGAGACACAGAAAAAGCTGGAATCACATTATAAAGATATGCAGGACCTTGAATTTACTATACAGGAAGGTAAATTATGGTTGCTGCAAACCAGGAACGGTAAGCGCACTGCAGCATCTATGGTGAAAATTGCAATGGATTTGTTCAGGGAAGGTGCAATTGATGAAAAGACAGCCCTGCTTAGGCAGGAACCAAATAAACTTGATGAATTACTGCATCCTGTA
>CAZOLY010000193.1:0-5659 GCA_964580815.1 uncultured Bacteroidales bacterium | reverse complement strand
ACGAAGTTGCATATCAGTTCATCTTTGATACTTGAATTTACAAGGGTCTCAGAGCCTATCACCGTGTTGGGAATTATTATTCTCCTGTTTTCAAAATCCCGTATTACCGTGTGACGAAGGGTTATGTCTTCTATTTTTCCCGTTCTTAAAGATCCGACTTTAATAATATCACCTACCCTGAATGGTTTAAATATGATAATAAAAATGCCGTTAATAATGTTGGAGAAAGCCTGCTGGGAGGCGAAGAGTACTATAGCTGCCGCCACACCTGCGCCGGCAAACAACGTAAGGCCAAGTTCCATTAAGCCCGGTATTGAATAGAAAATAAACACAAATGCACCAAAATACAGAATAAAACTAATGAGGTTGATAAGGAAGTTGTATTGGGTAGGATCAACGTTAAGTTTACTTGAAGCAAGATGAAGAAATTTTGTCAGCAGGGCTCTAAGTATCCTTGATATTATAAAAGCTGCAAGAAGTGTCGCTAAAACTATAAGTCCGTATTGAACATAATTTATCTGAAATATTTCTTTTATAGAATTCATATTTTGAACATTTTTTAAATTAACAATTTCAGCGCAGACTATTGAATGCCGGCTGAATTGTCATCTTCTTCCTTTTCCGAATGTTTCTTTTTTACAGGTATAAGTATACCTATAAATACGCCAATGCACAGACAAATCAGAAATAATAATGCCCCGGGAATGTTGGTATCCCAGAAATAGAGCCTGACGGTTACAATCTCTGAATTCTGTATTGTGAATATTACAAGCAGTAAAGCCAGAAGTATTGATATTATTATTCTTGTTCTCATGATAAAAATTATTTAATGATAGTTTTTTAAGCAAATTATAAAATTATATTCCAGGCAAAAATATTTTTTCTATTATTTCTTCTTTAGCACCTCGATCTCATAATTTACTGAAATCATCCAGTCGCCATAACCAGGATCAAGAGTCTTTATTTCCTGGAAAAGTTCCTGCTTAAAGGTGGTTTCCAGGGGAGCCCCTCTACCGGGCCATATCTTAAATATTATCCTTTTATATTTTTTGCCGTCACTTGTTTTTACAACTTTTCCCCCTGACGGAGATGCCCTGAAGATATTGGGATATTTCTCATAAACAGATTTTACCGATGTACTTACCAGGGCATCAAATGATGGCCTTACATCCGGGTCAACCGGAATTTTTATATCAACAATACAACTGATATAGCCTTTAGGATAATTAATTACAATATTTATGTTCCTGTTGGGGAAAAAAATCTCTGCTCCCACCGCGTTGCGGATAACCACAAAGCGCATACCTATAGACTGCACAATACCTGTTTGCCCGTTTATTTCCACCATTTCACCAATATCTATGAGGTTGGAAACGATCAGCGTAAAGCCCGTAACGACATCCTGCACCATCCCCTGTGATCCGAAACCCACCGCCAGTCCGATTACCGATGCACTTGCCACATATGCAGTAAGTGAGATGCCCAGGTTTTTTAATATATATCCCAGTGCAAAGAAGTAAATGATAAAAACCAGGATGCTTGTCAGAAGGCTTACCAGAGACATGAACCTGGCAATGGATTTTCCTGCCATGGATTTAAAAATAAACCTGCTGAGACGCTTAATAATAATTACCAGGATATGGGCACTTACCGTAATAATTATAATAGTCAGAATCCTTCCGCCCAGCGTTTCAGAATTAATGATACCTTTGATCTTGAAAAGAGTTAACATTAATGGATACAGAAAAAAAGTCATTTTATTAGTTACTTTAAATTTATTGAAAGTCTAAATTAAGGATGATTTTTAACTTTATCAACCTGTATTTTTAAAAGATTGTAATAAATGGTTGTGCTGTTATTGATACTGGGCTTTATACTGCTGGTAAAGGGAGCCGATTTCCTTGTTAACGGGGCTTCCTCCCTGGCAAAAAAACTAAAGATCTCCGAGCTGGCAATCGGACTTACGGTTGTGGCCTTTGGCACATCGACACCCGAGCTGGTTGTTAATATAATAGCTTCTGCCCAAACCGGGGCAAAATATGACGAAGTAGTTTTTGGCAACGTTATAGGCAGCAATAACTTTAATTTAATGTTGATACTGGGCCTGGCAGGTATTATTTATCCCATAACCGTGCAGGCGAAAACAGTCTGGAAGGAGATTCCTTATTCCATACTGGCAGGATTAATATTACTTGTTCTTGTCAATGATTCTTTATTGTGGAATAGGAGTAATAATATACTTACCCCGCGGGAAGGCATAATTTTTTTGTTCTTTTTTGTCCTTTTCATGGTATATATATTATCAAACCTTAAATCGGAAAGTGAGCAGGGCGCTGCAGATACCAAAGTATTTGGGACGTTGCGTACCGTGATTTATATAGTGGCCGGACTGGCAGGACTTATTTTCGGGGGAAGGATGGTAGTAAAAAATGCAGTAGAGATTGCAGGCAGGCTGGGGGTGAGTGAGAAATTCATCGGACTGACAATTGTTTCCATAGGCACCTCCCTGCCTGAACTGGCTACATCTGTAGTGGCCATAATTAAGCGGAAAAGCGACCTGGCCATAGGAAATGTAATAGGTTCCAATATTTTTAACATTTTTTTAATAATGGGGGTAAGCTGTTTAATATCTCCTTTAAGATATGATAAAGCATTTAATGCGGATATTCTTGTCTATATTTTTGGTTCAGCTTTCCTTTTTATTGCAATGTTTACAGGCGGGAAGAAGAAACTGGACCGCTGGGAAGCAGGAATACTGATTTTGTTTTTTGCCGCATATATGGCCTTTCTGCTGTGGCGAAAATAAAATTGGATTATAAAAGTTATAAATTTAATTTTGCAGTGTTAAAAATTCTAAGAACATGGGAATAAAATTAAAAATTTTATCTGGATTTATAATACTGGCAACAATGTTATTAATTGCCGGGTTAATATCTATACATGAGCTGATGAATATTGGAAATTATGTTCAGAAGCTTCTCGACGACAACTATAAAAGTATTGAAGCTACAGGAACAATGCTGGACGCCCTTGAAAAAGAAGATAGTGGTATCCTGCTCCTTCTTATGGGTAACTGGGAGGAGGGACGGAAAGTTATAAAGGAAGGGGATGACTTATTTAAGAAAGGATTCCTGTCGACGGAAAATAACATAACTATTCACGGCGAAAATAAGTACATTGAAAAGATAAGCATGGATTATGACATTTTTAAGAAGACCTGGGAAAGGCCTATAGTCGGGACCGATAAAGAGGGTAATATTGACTGGTACTATAATAAGTCGCGCCTGGAATTTCTGCAGGTCAAGAAATCTGTAAAGCAATTAATGGGAAAAAACCAGGAGACGATGTACAAAACCGGTTCCGAACTTAAGAACAGGGCACAGCGTGCAGTGATGCCCGGTATAGTGGCTATAATAGGGGCTGTGGTTTTTACTGCGTTGTTCAGTTATTTTATAAATCACTATTTCGTCATACCTGTTGTCCAGATAACAAAAGGCATAGAAGAATATAACAATACGGGGAAAGAATTTACGATGACACCTGAGACAAAGGACGAGATGGGCAGATTAATAAATTCAATAAAAAATCTGCTCCAGAGATTAACCTATAAGTAATACCGGAGATGAGGATTCATGTAATATCGCGATATGCTGGGCTGGTCCTGCTTTTTAATGCTATTTTTCTGTTTCTGTCGTTTCTGGTTTCCGTGTTCAATTCGGATGCTGCAGTCTATCCCTTGCTGTACAGTTTTCTTATTACTTTTCTTTTCGGGATATTCCCTTTGATATTTGTGCCAAAGACCGATTTTATCAGCAAGGAAGAGGGATTTTTTATCGTTATCCTGAGCTGGCTTATTATTTGTTTTTTCGGAACATTACCTTTTATTCTGTGGGGCGGTGAGTTTACGTTTACAAATGCATGGTTTGAAAGTGTTTCGGGGTATACAACAACAGGCTCATCTATACTTACCGATATTGAGGTTTTACCCAAAGGCATGCTATTCTGGCGCTCTGCGACACATTTCATCGGAGGCGTTGGCATTATTGTATTTGCGATGGTTGTGCTTCCTAACCTGGGCCATGCGAGGTTTGTTTTATTAAGGTCCGAGTTGTCTCCGCTGGCCGGCAGTAATTTCAAGTTCCAGACCAGGAAGGTGCTTCATATTCTTTTATACGTCTATGGAGGACTGACCCTTGCAGAGACAATATTCCTTCATATTTTCGGAATGGACCTCTTTGATGCCCTTCTGCATTCCTTTGCCACAATAGCAACAGGAGGGTTCTCAACAAAGAATTTAAGTATCGCCTTCTATGATAGTCCTGCTATAGAAACAGTAATAATAATATTCATGATCCTGTCAGGTATGCATTTCGGATTGCTGTTCGCCACAATAACCGGATTATCATTCAATATCTTTAAGTCATCAGTGGTAAAATATTACGTATTTGCTCTGCTGGCAGGTATTATACTGGTTGCTGGCAACCTTTATATAAATGGTTATTATTCTTTGCCTGGTTCAATACGCTTTTCGGCTTTCCAGGTTATTTCCCTCGGCACATCAACAGGTTTTGCTAATGCTGATTCGGCAAACTGGAGCGGCTTTGCGCGCATGATACTTATATTCTTTACATTACAGTGTGCATGTGCCGGGTCAACATCAGGAGGCATAAAAGTTGACCGGATAATAATTTTTATCAAGTCTATAAAAAACCAGGTGCTCATGCTTCGCCATCCCAGGGGAGTCTTCACTGTTAAGATAGATAATAACCTTGTTGAAGAAGATATAATAAGGAACGCCCTGGTGTTTATAGTACTTTATGTACTTATAGTTTTCTTGTCAGCACTAGTACTGGCAGGTTTTGGAGTTGACAGCATGACAGCTTTATCTGCCTCTGCTGCAACCATGGGAAATGTAGGTCCGGGTTTCGGAGAAGTAAGCTCAATGGCCAATTTCAGTACTATACCGAATGCCGGCAAATGGTTACTGACAGCCAATATGCTGCTGGGCAGACTTGAAATATATGGATTTATTTCATTGTTTATGCTAAAAAGATGGCGATGATGATATTTGAAATGCGATATGTTAATAAATAAGGGTAATTATCTTTGATATAATAATCTTATAATTAAAAATTAATAAATGAAAGACAAAAGTCAACTTTCTTCAACGCACGATTTATGCCAGGTTTGTAAAAAGAGCTTTGAAAAAGGCAATCTCTACCCTGTAGAACTTGTCCGCCCGACGTTACTGAGGTTCATCAAATCAGAAGTGCCTGATATAGCCCGCTCAGGTTATATCTGCCTGCCGGATCTTAACAGGTTTAAAACGGTATACGTTGAGCATATAATGAAACTGGAAAAAAAGGAGACGAAGGTACTGGAAAAAGAGGTGGTTAAAAGTTTGCGTGAAAATGAACTGCTGGCAAAAAATATTAATGCCGATTTTGATAAAGGATTAACTTATGGCGACAGACTGTCGGACAGGATTGCATCATTTGGCGGAAGCTGGAAATTTATTATTCTTTTTCTGTCTGTAATTTTCATATGGATAGTTATTAATACTATAACGTTACTAAGTAAATCGTTTGACCCGTATCCGTTCATCCTGTTAAATCTTATATTATCATGTATTGCGGCTATTCAGGCACCGGTAATTATG
>CAZOLY010000192.1:0-5829 GCA_964580815.1 uncultured Bacteroidales bacterium | reverse complement strand
GAATAATTATGTTCTGTGTCCATGGCGGTTCCCAGAGTAACCGGATTATTAAATAGGGGTTCCGTTGTAGTGGAGTTATAATCCGTAACGGACGCATTAATTGTCCAGTGCCCCTGTATATTCCTTGTTACTTCAAATTCCACGTTCTTCGCAGTCCCGGCATTTTCCTGCCAGTTGAAATTTGTATTGGCAATTTCATAAGTATTTCCCGATGTGACTTTCCATAGCTTAACAAGGTCGTCATTGCCCGTAAAATTAACTCCTAACACATAACCATTGACATTTGCCCCGGGGTACATATATGAAGAACCTTTATCGGAGACAAGAAAAACCGCCCAGTTATTGTTTGAAGAAGGATTATACCCGTGCCTTATTTTAAATTGCCAGGTGACAGTTGCCGAGTCAAGAAGGAGGGCATCATGACTTAATGATATCTGGTCGTGGCCGGCTCCGGCATTGTCATATATATGATGCAGTGAATAATTGCCATTTATTGGATTGAATGAAGAAGTATCCCATCTTCCGGGATCGCTTTGCATCCATAGTCCGGCCGATGAATTTTCAAAGTCATACATTATCTGGCCTGCTATGGGGAAAGGTATTATTAAAAAAAAGAACATAGTAATTTTCATAAATTGAATTAATTTTCGAAATTTGTATTTGTTGGAAAATACTTAAAGTATATATTTGTAATTATTATTACAAGAGGATATTTAATGAGTGGTAAATGTTAGTATTAAACGCAATAGGGACAAAGGATATTTTAACACACACAGATTCTAAACATTTGAAATAGAATTCTTTGTGCATATTTTCTTATATTGTGGTTAGTAGTCAAAGTTGTAAATACTACTCTTTCGGTATCCTTTTTTTATAGTATTTTGTATATAATTTATTAAACTTCAAATCTTGTAATCATGAAAGTAGCAGTTGTTGGTGCAAGTGGTGCTGTCGGCCAGGAGTTCCTGCATGTGCTCGACCAGCGAAATTTCCCTGTTGACGAATTAATGTTATTTGGCTCCTCAAGAAGTGCCGGTAAGGAGTACAGGTTCAGGGACAAGGCTTATAAGGTAAAGGAGCTTTCTCATAACGATGATTTTAAGGGCGTTGATATTGTGCTTGCTTCTGCAGGGGCAGGCACTTCGAAGGAATACGCATCGACTATTACAAGGTATGGGGCAATAATGATCGATAACTCCAGCGCTTTTCGTATGGATAATGATGTGCCGCTTGTTGTTCCTGAGGTTAATGCTGAGGATAGCAAAGCCAGGCCGAGGAATATCATAGCCAATCCGAATTGTACAACAATCCAGATGGTTGTTGCATTAAAGCCGATTGAAGATTTGTCACACATAAAAAGGGTGCATCTGGCTGCTTACCAGTCAGCCAGTGGTGCAGGGGCGGCAGCTATGCAGGAGCTTGAAGAACAAACAAGGCAGCTGGTTAAAGGTGAAAAGCCTGTTGTCAACAAGTTTCAATACCAGCTGGCATATAATGTCATTCCGCAGGTTGATATCTTTCTTGAAAATGATTACACAAAGGAAGAGATGAAAACCCACTTTGAAACGAGGAAGATCATGCATTCTGATGTTGAAGTCAGTTCGTTTTGCGTAAGGGTGCCGGTGATGAGAGCTCACTCCGAGGCGATATGGTGTGAAACAGAGAGAGAGCTATCTGTTGAAGAGGTCAGGGAGGCGTTCAGAAATGCAAAGGGAATAGTACTGGAGGATGATCCGTCAGCCAGGAAGTATCCTATGCCTTTATTTGTGGCCGGGAAGGATGAGGTATATGTAGGCCGTATAAGAAAGGACATTACCAGCAAGAATGGATTGGCATTCTGGGTTGTGGCTGATCAGATAAGGAAGGGAGCTGCATTAAATGCGGTGCAGATTGCCGAATATATAATAAAGGAAAGTTAGGCCGGGGTTATAATTTCACTCTACAGGTCGAATCCGATATCACGCCTGTAGTATTTATTTTCGAAGTCGATTATTCTGGCAGCTTTATATGAGGTATTAAGGGCATCCTTAAAGTTTTTGCCATAGGAGCTTATTGAAAGTACCCTGCCCCCGTTGGAAAGCACTTTGCCGTCAGACAGGCGGGTTCCTGCGTGGAATACTATACTATCCTTAATTTTGCTGATGTTGAATATCTCTTTCCCCTTTTCGTATGAGCCCGGATATCCGCCGGAGACAAGCATAACCGTGGCGGTCGCACGCGTATCTATTGCAAATTGTTTTTCAGCAAGGTTATTTTTTGCAACACCGTCAAACAGATCCAGCAGGTCGCAGTCGAGCCTTGGAATGACGACTTCGGCCTCGGGATCGCCCATTCTTACGTTATATTCAATGACGTAGGGCTCCCCGCTGCAATTAATAAGTCCGAAATACAGAAATCCTTTATATACTATACTTTCTTTTGCCAGACCTTTAATTGTAGGTATAATAATTCTTTGCTCAACTTTATTCAGGAACACCTTGTCAGCAAAGGGCACCGGGGAAACGGCCCCCATGCCGCCGGTGTTCAGTCCGGTATCACCCTCCCCGATTCTTTTATAGTCTTTTGCTTCAGGAAATATTTTGTAGGACTTTCCATCTGTAAGAGCAAAAACCGATATTTCTATTCCTTTAAGGAACTCTTCAATGACGACGGTTTTACTTGATTCGCCGAATTTGCCCTCCAGCATAAGCTTAAGTTCTTCCTTTGCTTTTATTGCATCATCAGGGATCACCACTCCCTTCCCCGCTGCCAGTCCGTCCGCTTTAAGCACATAAGGGGCGGGAGTGTTTTCAATATGTTTAAAGCCTTCTTCAATGTTGTCTTTAGTAATACTTTTAAATTTTGCCGTCGGTATATTATGGCGCTCCATAAACTCGTTGGCAAATTTTTTGCTCCCTTCAAGCATTGCTCCTCTTTTTCGGGGGCCTATAACCGAAATATGTGATAATTCCCTTTTATCCAGAAAGTAGTCATGTATGCCTTTTACCAGCGGGTCTTCAGGTCCCACTACCACCATATCTATTTTGTGTTCTAAAGTAAATTTAGCAAGGAGTTCAAAGTTATCAACCTTAAGGTCTACATTTTCGCCAAATGATGATGTGCCGGCATTCCCAGGCGCAATAAATAATTTGCCAAGCTTTTTGCTTTGAGCTATTTTCCACGCCAGTGTATGTTCTCTGCCCCCTGATCCTATCAATAAGATATTCATAATAAAAATGTATAATCTGTTTAAATATAATTTATAATTTGTTTAAATATTTTGAAGGGTTGAATTTAAAAGTTTTATTTTAAATTCAATAAAAAATTTCAATACAGAGAAGATTTAACGCTTATTTAAGAAAATTATCAAACGCGTATGAGATGAACACTTCGTGTGACCCGTAACTCTGGGTTCTTATATCTGATAATGTAAGATCAAAGGCGTAGCCTATTCTGAACCTCTCGTTCTGATAGCCAATCATAAATACAACAGCATCGGAAGTCCTGTATGATATACCAAAGGATACCATGTCCTGGTAAGTGAGCAAAACATTTATATCTGCCTGGAAAATTCCGATTTCAATCAGTTTCATCAATACAGACGGTTCAATTTTAAATTCCCTGTTAATCTGGTATATGTAGCCGCCATGGAGGAAGTAGTGCCTTACCTGTTTTTGTTCGAGGATGTCAGATTTCAGTTTTATATTTCTTTGAATAAGCTGGGGTATGGCCAGTCCTACATAATATGTTTTGCCGTAAAGATATGTTCCGAATGAGCCGTCGGGCACAATCATTTTTTCTGTTCCCATGAACAGCTCGTCTGTCTCGTCTTCAACAGTCATGTTTGTTTTATCGAGGAAGTACTGGTAGAGCCTGAGTGATATTCCGAATGCCAGCTTTGAATCAATATTTTCCAGTTCCAGGTGATAGGAATATGCACCTTCAAGTCCGGTTTTTCTTTCGGGTCCGGCGGTAGAGTTAAATATTTTTATCCCGGCACCCATATTATCGTTAAGTGCCATGTGTGCTGAAAGAGATTGCAGTGAAGGTGATCCGTCGATCCCTGCCCATAGTTTCCTGAATGAGAAGGATACGGGCAGGTCCTCGCTGTTTCCTGCAGCAGCGGCATTTATTTCAAAATGGTTGAGCATGTACTGGCTTTGATGTGTCAGTTGCTGTCCTGCTACCTGCAGTGCAACTAATATCAGGAGTATATTAATTATAAATATTTTCATGCCTAATTTTATTATATTGAATAATTGATATTTTATTTAACAATATTAACTGTCCCTGTATATGTTTCATTGCCGTTGCCAAGGTCAATAAAATAAAAGTATGTACCTGACGGCAGTTCTTTTCCGTTGTGGGTGCCGTCCCAGGGTTCAGTATATCCGTCGGAATTAAACACCGTTGTGCCCCAGGTATTAAATATTTTCACCACGCAATTCGGATATGACCGGATATTTCCTATGTTCCACACGTCATTCTTGCCATCAGCATTCGGGGAAAACGCATCGTAGATAATGAGAACATTTTCTCCCAGAATTACAATTTGAACATTTATTGAATTTGATTTACATGAATTATTATCAAGGGCATAGACTATATAATTGCCAACCGCAAGATCATTAAACTGGCCAGTGTTATTAGTGAGACTATCAGTTGCTTCAGGGACAAGTATATAGGTTATTGGTTCTGTTCCTCCTGAGAAATCGAGTATTATTGATCCAGTCTGGATATCGGATATATGAACTACGTCAGTAGTATCAATTATTAATGCACCAGGTTCGGTTATAGTTAGCATATTCCCAGATACTTCACAATCATTGCCATCTATTATCCTGACATTGTAATTTCCTTGCATCAGACCTGTAAATAAGCCATTATTGTCAAAGTAGTCTGTTCCATTATTAATTGAATATAAAATGTCGCCTGCACCACCAGATGCAATAATAGTAATCGCGCCATTATTATCGCCATTACAATTGATATCCAGGTAATCCTCTGATACAATACTTAATGCGTCTGGCTCTGTAATGGTTATAAGGCTTCCGGACGCTTCACAATCATTGGCATCTATTACCCTGGCATTGTAATCTCCTTCCGTAAGATCTGTAAACGAGCCATTATTATCTAAGTAGTCCGTGCCATTATTAATCGAATATAAAATGGTGCCCGTACCACCGGATGCAACAATGGTAATCATCCCGTTATTATCCCCGCTACACGTGATATCCTGAGATTCCTCTGATATAATTTTTACTGTATCTGGTTCTGCAACAGTTAATATACTTCCTGATACTTCACAATTATCGGCATCTCTAACTCTAACATTGTAATCTCCTCCTGCAAGATCTGAAAACAAGCCGTTATTATCAAAATAGTCTGCTCCATCATTAATTGAATACAAGAGGCTGCCAGCACCTCCTGATCCGACGATTGTAATTACTCCGTCATTGTATCCACCACAAGTGATATCCTGGACTTCCTCTGATGTTATATCAATTCCTTCAGGCTGGCCAATGGTGACTAATGAATCAGTTGATTCGCAGTCATTGTCATCTTTCACCATCAGTGTGTAATCACCTGCAAGGAGTGTGATAACATCCGGAGACGTCTGGTAAGTTGTACCGTTGTCACTGGAATATTCATAAGTACCTGTGCCTCCTGAAGCAGTGATTGTTATAGAGCCATCATCGTAACCGAAGCATGAAGCGTCGGTCAGAGATACAGATTCAAAGGTGATTTGCAAAGGATCCGTTAATGAATTATCCCTTACTTCTGTACAGTTGTTACGGTCGGTATCTGTCAGAGTATATTACCCTGCTTCGTTATTAGCAAGAATTCGAT
>CAZOLY010000191.1:3017-5855 GCA_964580815.1 uncultured Bacteroidales bacterium | reverse complement strand
TTTGCATGGCAGTACTGACAACGCTTCCACTTATACTTATTATTGTAAAATTACTGGAAAGAGGAGCCAGGCAGATTAATTTAAGCTTTTTCACAGAGACAACTCCGAATACCCTTGAAGCAATGGTTGCTAAGGCAAACGGTGAAATTATTCCCGGAGGCATAGTGAATGGAATCACAGGGAGCTTGTTAATAGTGCTTTTTGCCTGCCTGATTGCAATCCCTGTGGGAGTATTTGCAGGTATATATCTATATGAAAACCAGAACAGTAAATTCTCAAATGTTTTAAGAAATATTACTGATATCCTGCAGGGTGTTCCTTCGATTATACTGGGAATTGTTGCTTATACCTGGATTGTTGTCAATGTAACCAAAGGATTCTCAGCCATTGCCGGAAGTGTGGCACTGTCTGTAATGATGCTGCCAATGATTATCAGGTCAACCGAAGAGACATTAAAGATGATACCGTCAACAATTAAAGAAGCAGGTATGGCTCTTGGAGTGCCATACCATAAAGTACTGTTCAGAATTTTAATACCTTCGGGATTAAGCGGACTGCTAACCGGAATACTGCTTGGGATATCAAGGATACTTGGTGAGACAGCTCCTCTTTTAATGACAGCCCTGGGCAGTTCGGTAGTTAATTTCGATATTACCAAGCCTACAAGTGCGGTTCCCTTATTAATATGGGAATTTTACAATGATCCTAACCTGGTGGATTTAATTTGGAGCTCATCACTGTTTCTGATGGGATTTGTTTTGTTTATTAATATCATTGCAAAGAGGATAGCCAAAAAATGGAAGACACAATAGTAACAAAAGAAGAATCTATAATAACTCTTAAAAATCCCATTCTCTTAATGGATAAGCTCTCAGTTTCCTATAATGAGGATCCTCCTGCAGTGATTAATGTTAGTGCGGGTGTTAAGAGAAACTCTATCACTGCAATAATGGGACCGTCAGGCTGCGGGAAAAGTACCTTGCTGCGCGCAATTAACAGGTTGCATGAACTGTATTCAAATACTAAAATGACAGGCAAAATATATCTTAATGATAAAGATATAACCAAGATGAATCCTATATTATTGAGAAGAAAGATAGGAATGGTTTTTCAAAGTCCGAATCCTTTTCCCACAATGAATATATATGATAACGTAATTGCAGGATTTAAACTGAATGGTGCCAGATTAAGGAAAATAGAAAAAGATGAGGTTGTCGAGACATCACTCAGGGAAGTAGCACTCTGGGAAGAAGTAAAAGACTCCCTTTTTAAAAGAGGTACTTTTTTATCAGGCGGCCAGCAGCAAAGATTGTGCATTGCCAGGGCACTGGCTTATAAGCCCGATATAATATTAATGGATGAACCTACTTCAGCCCTGGATCCCAAAGCGACAGCCAAAATTGAAGATTTGCTGGTGGACCTCAAGAAGAATTTTACAATAATTCTGGTTACCCATAATATGGCACAGTCTGCACGCATTTCTGATTATTCAATGTTTATGTATCTCGGGGAACTTATTGAGTATGGAAAAACAAAGAATATGTTTACAAGGCCGGTCAATAAAAAAACAGAAGAGTACCTGACCGGTAAATTCGGATAATAATAATTAATTAATTTTTGCGAAATGAGTATAAAAAAAGAAATTGCAATTGAAGATATTTTTGATGATTTTTCAAGAGTCTCGGAAATAATCCTTCTACAACTAAAAAGACTTAAGGATATTATTATTTCGGGAGATATAATAATGTCTAAAGAGATATTTGCAGGTTTTGAAAAAAATGAGAAAACAATTGACAAATATGAGATAAAAATCAGTGAAAAAGTTATAAATACAATTGTACTTTATAATCCGTTTGCTTCAGACCTGAGAAAAATAATTGCTATATATAACATGACTTTGAGTATTGAAAGAATTGGGGATCTTATAATTAATATTATAAAATCAGCGAGGAACATTGAGAATGCAAAATTGTTCGAAAAATCAAAGGATTCAATATATAAAATGTTGAAATTCAGCACTAATTTAGTGCAAAATGCCTTACTTTCGTTCACAAATTCTGATCTTACGGCAGCACTTGAAACTATAAAAATGGATAAATTTAACGACGAACTGAACCAGTTAATACTGGAAAAGGCTGTTAAAAAAGGGAAAACAACTTCTGATATAGAAAAAGTGCTGTTAAGTTTTGTTAGCCTGAGGAGCATTGTTTCATATATAGAACATATTGCCAATCTTGCCGTCAATATTGCAGAAGCTACTGTTTATGCACTGGAAGGAACAGATATCAGGCATAAAAAGGTATAATATAATTAATTATTAGTACTATGAATGAGATTAATATACTGGTTGTGGAAGATGAGGAGGATATTTGTGAGATTCTGCGGTTTAACCTTGAAAATGAAGGTTTTAATGTAGATACCGTATTTTCAGCTGAGGAAGCCTTATCCAGACCATTGGGGAAATATAACCTGTTTATACTGGATATCATGATGAGCGGTATGTCCGGACTTAAACTTGCTGATGTTATAAAAAACAGGAAAAAACTGAAAACGCCGGTAATATTCCTGACCGCAAAAAATACAGAAAATGATACCCTCACAGGGTTCTCTGTAGGTGCAGATGATTACATAACAAAACCTTTTTCAATAAGGGAAGTAATAGTGAGAGTAAAAGCAATATTACGCAGAAGCACCCTTGATGAAGAAAATACTCAAAAAAACATAAAAATAAATGAACTTGAACTTAATTCTGCAACAAAAAAACTATTAGTAAAAAATAAACATGTTAAACTTACAAAAAAGGAATTTAATATTCTTTATACACTGATGCAACATCCC
>CAZOLY010000191.1:0-2917 GCA_964580815.1 uncultured Bacteroidales bacterium | reverse complement strand
TGTTAAACTTACAAAAAAGGAATTTAATATTCTTTATACACTGATGCAACATCCCGGAAGGGTTTTTTCCAGGGATGAATTGCTCGGCCTCGTATGGGAAGATGAAGTATATGTATTGGATCGCACGGTTGATGTGAATATTACACGCCTGAGAAAAAAACTCGGTAAGTATGGTAAATATATTATAAGTCGTTCAGGATATGGTTATTGTTTTGAATATCAATAATTTAAAAAGATGATTAGCAAACTAAGTTATAAAAATAAACTCTTTTTCTATTTCTTCATTGTATTCGTAGCATTCATTATTGTAATAACTTTATTTCAGTATAGAAGAGAAAAGCAGTTCCGGATAAGGGAGCTTGAAAGTAAACTTGATACATATACCGAACTTGTCAACAGTTATATCATACAGAATAACATATATGAAGCGGACAGATTTCATATGCTTGATTCGCTTACAAGATTTATTGACAGTGATATTAGAATAACTGTCATCAGATATGATGGAAAAGTATTGTATGACAGTTATGTCAGAGACTATGTCAATATGGAAAATCATATAAAAAGGCCCGAGGTACAAATGGCTATGCATAGTGAATACGGGCACAGGATAAGAAGATCGGCAACGACAAAGAAGGATTATTACTATTATGCCAGGTTATTTAACAGGTATTTTGTGAGAACCGCAATAGTATATAATATTAATGTTAAAGATTTTCTGAAAGCAGAAAGCTTATTTCTGTTCTTTATTATTGTTTTATTCTTTGTCATCTGGGCTTCACTTGCCTATGTCTCTGACAAATTAGGAAAATCCATCTCACAGCTTAAGGATTTTTCATTAAAGGCAGCCAGGAACGAGATTATTGATGAAGAACTGAGTTTCCCCAGGAATGAACTTGGTGTTATCAGCGAACAGATAATCCAGATATATAATAACCTTAGAGTTGCAAAGGATGAGCTTACAACCGAGAAAGAGAGATTAATACGCCATCTGAATGTTTTGCAGGAAGGAATAGCAATATTCTCACAGCAGAAAAAGAAACTGCTGGCAAACAATCATTTTATTCAATATGCTAATATTATTTCTGACAAACCTATAATTCTTCCCGATCACATTTTCGAAATAAAGGAATTCAAGGAAGTTAACTATTTTATTGATAAACAGATAATCAGTAATCAGTCTGATTCCGGGGCATACCCTGAAAGCATGGATGTGACAATTAATAAGGATAACAAATCTTTTGAAGTAAAGTGCATTGTTTTTAATGATAATAGCTTTGAAATACTGATAGCCGATATCAGCAAGCTTGAAAAACGAAAACGTATCAAGCAGGAAATGACTAATAACATTGCCCATGAATTAAAAACCCCTGTTAGCTCAATTATGGGTTATCTCGAAACCCTCTTGAATAGTAATATCGAACCTGAAAAAAAGGATTATTTTATAGAAAGGGCCCATCAGCAAGCGTGCAGACTGTCAAATCTTATTAACGACATCTCCCTGTTAACAAAGATTGAAGAAGCAGGTAATCTGTATAATATTGAATTATTAAAAATAAGAGAGATCGCAGAGAGTGTTGTTGATGATGTTCAAATGAAATTAAAAGAAAAGAAAATCAAGGTACACCTGACCATTGATAAGAAAAAATCTGTCAGAGGCAACCAGATATTGATTTATTCAATATTCAGAAATTTAATTGACAATACCATCAATTATGCAGGCAACAATCTGGTTATAAATATTGACACTTTTTTTGAAGATGAAGATTACTATTATTTCTTATACTCTGACAACGGGACAGGCATACCGGAAGAATACCTGCCGCGGATTTTCGAAAGATTCTACAGGATAGATAAAGGAAGGTCACGTAAAGAAGGGGGGACAGGTCTCGGACTGGCTATTGTAAAAAATGCCGTAATGTTTCATAAAGGAGAAATATCTGTCAAGAGTAAACCTGATAAAGGCATTGAATTCATCTTTTCAATAAGCAAGAAACTTTAGCTCTTATAACAAAATAAACGCCTGCATATGCTTAACATGATCTGATCAGTTAAGAAGATGCCTGGGCTGGTTTGCCTTACACGCATACTATCTCACCCTTACAATTTTTGCAGTATATACCTTATCTGCAAAATCCCTGCCACTCAGCCTGATCATTAAACAGTACATGCCGCCGGGAACACTGGCTATGTTAAAGCGTAACGTCTGTGTTCCCTCACCAAGATGAATATTATTTACCGGTATATCAATCTTTTCGCCCAGGATGTTAAATAATGATATGGTAAGGTCGGCTTTGCGCAAAAGATTAAAACCTATGCTGATATCATTATCCGTACAGGGATTGGGGTATATTATAAAATCCCGCATAATATTCCCTTGTGGTGCACCATAATGCCCGTCACTTTCAGTTTCCTTTATATAAGTCTGCGGATTACCGCCTGGCTGACTCGATTTACTCCAGCTTTCAGGCAGGCTGTTGTCATAGTTCGGATTTTTCAAAACTATACTGTAAAACTCATTATCTTCGATAACAGGCCACGGGGCTTGTGAGTCATAATCAACATCATCAACCATGAGCCCGTTCCTGTCAAATAACCTGACCTCATCATTGCTGCCCAGGCTGAATCCCAGATTTCCCAATAGTATTGCAACATCCGGATATACTGATTTAAAAAGGGCAGTATCTTCACAAATTATTGCAAATCCGGTTGATGGCAGAATCGTGCCGCCTGGGATTGTAAACTCATGATCGTCCCTTTCATCCCTGATCTTCATTCCTGACAGATCAGCCGCTAACCCCGTATTATTGAACAGCTCTACCCAGTCTCCTGAATTATGATTAACAGAAGAGTTATACATTATCTCGTTAATCACTATCATCGGAGCTTCAGGGTTGCCGCTATTATAAAGTCCCAT
>CAZOLY010000190.1:0-5911 GCA_964580815.1 uncultured Bacteroidales bacterium | reverse complement strand
AAATGTTAGCTTACTTATTAATCCTACACGTGAAAATATTGTAATTGCCTTTGACAGGCTTGGAGAAATTATTACAGAGAAAGATAATCTGCTGATTTTTTATGCTGGTCATGGATACTGGTCAGAAAAAACCAGCGTAGGATACTGGTTACCATCTGATGCTAATAAGTATAATACATCCAATTGGTTTGGAAATAGTACACTTCGCGATTTCATTAAAGGCATACAGTCAAAACATACTTTATTAATAGCTGACGCATGTTTCAGCGGTGGAATATTTAAAACAAGAAAAGCATTTGCAAATGCACCTGTGGCTATTGAAAAGCTATATTTCCTCCCAAGCAGAAAAGCAATAACAAGTGGTACATTATCTGAAGTTCCTGATAAAAGTATTTTTGTTGAATATTTGATTAAAAGACTTAAAGAAAATAATAATACATATTTATCCTCTGAGGAATTATTTAGCAGTTTAAGAACTGCCGTAATGAACAATAGTCCGAATATCCCGCAATTTGGAGAAATTTTGAATACCGGGGATGAGGGTGGTGATTTTATATTTATAAAGAAGATAAAATATTAATGAAGATTTTAATTTTAATTCATTTTCACTTTTTTCCCCGACAAATATTCTTTATCAGCTAAAAGCCCCTGCCACGGATCCCAGGATAGAGCATATCTACCTGCTGGCTTGCAAAGACTTCTTTAGTATCTACGTTCATCATTGAAAGCACGCCTCCCGGCCATCCGGCGCCTGTGTCCATCATATAGATCTCGCAGGCTTTTAATGGCTCCCTTGTGCCATAGTTAATTGTAGGGGTGTGCCCCAGATATATCTCATCATATGCTGAAATATTTTTTTCGGAGCCCGAAAAATGAAGGTTTAATGCCATGTGAAGCAGGGTCCTGTCCCAGATAAATGTATCTTTTTCCTGGTATTCAAGTTCTTCGAATAAATTAAATCCCCCGTGTATAAACACCTTATTGTCTTTTTTATAGAATAACCTGGCATTCTTCAGGAATTCTATATGTTCGGGCGGTATTTTTCCCTTGTAGCTGTTCATTGTCGCCCTGCCTCCCTGTTTAACCCATATATCGGGAGCTTCACCATAGAGGAACCATTTTAAGGTCCAGTCATCGTGATTTCCAAGGAGATAAACAAGATTATTGATTTTAAGCAATTCATCGATTGCTTTATTAACTTCGGGCCATCCGTCGCATACATCACCGAGGCATATTAAGGCATCATCTTTATAATTGAAGCCGGCTTTCTCAAAGCATTCCATCAATGCCCTGTATGCTCCGTGTATGTCTCCCAGCACAAAGCTCCTTTTTGATTTCATTCTTAATTATTTTGCCTGGATGACAAGCGATGTTTCCGCCAGTCCCTCCGATGTTGCTGTAAGGGTTATTTCTCCTCTATTTTCATTTGATTGTATGACAGCAAGGCACATACCATTAAAGGCTTTGCGGTAACCGGCCTTAAAAGGTTCGTGGCTGGACTGGCAGCCGTTGTCGACTCCGGCAATGAATCCGGGTCCTTTAATTTTAAAACTGACAAGATTGTCGGCATCAGGCACCAGGGTTCCATTATTGTCGGCAATTTTTACAGTCACAAATGCCAGGTCACGTCCATCAGCAGATATGGTATCCCTGTCGGCACTAAGGATTATTTTTGCAGGTGCGCCTGCAGTGTATATATCCTGTCTTATTATTTTCTTATTTCTTGTCTCACCGGCAGCCGATATTTTACCGGTAGTGAAAGGCACCTTCCACATCAGGTGCAGGTCTTCAGGCATCATTTTCTTTGTTCCAAGTGATTTATCATTGAGGAAGAGTTCTACTTCCCTGCAATTTGTATATACCCAGACGTCAATAGTATCACCATTATCCCAGTTCCAGTGGGGGAATACATGCAGGACGGGCTTATCTGTCCATTCGCTCCGGTACATATAATATGCATCTTTGGGAAATCCTGCCAGGTCTATTATGCCGAAGTACGAGCTCCGCGCCGGCCACCAGTAGGGAGTGGGTTCGCCCAGGTAATCAAAGCCTGTCCATATGTACATCCCTGAGAGGTAGTTATATTTCTTTATTACTTTCCATGTTGCTTCGTGCGTTGATCCCCAGCCTGCGTGGCAATTATCATAGGCAGAACATGTATAATCCGGGTTGCCCTTAACCGGTTTGTCCCATCGTTCAGGCCATATACGCACACTATCAGAGGGCATATCATAGTGCCCCCTGGTGGCGAGGGCTGAGTTGGTTTCGGCAGCAATGAATTTCTGTCCCGGAAACCTGCTGTGGAAAGATGTAAAATCATTATGATGATAGTTATAACCTATAAGGTCGAGGGCTCCTGATTTGATGATGTTGTTGGAGGGTTCGGGGAAGTTGCATGCTGAAGTAACCGGACGGGTATAATCAACATTTTTGACAATGGCCACCAGCTCTTTGGTCATTTCTATGCCGGAGCTGTCCCATTGTTCGAGGATCTCATTACCTATGCTCCAGATAAATACGCTGGGGTGATTCCTGTCGCGCAGTACCAGGTCTTCGAGGTCGCGTTTGTGCCACTCATCCCAGAAAAGATTGTAGTCGTAAGGATTTTTCTTTAGTTTCCACATGTCAAATGCCTCATCCATAACTATAAAGCCCATCCTGTCGCACAAATCGAGAAGTTCGGGTGCCGGGGGATTATGTGATGTTCTTATTCCATTACATCCCATATCTTTTAATATTTCAAGCTGGCGTTCAAGGGCCCTGTTATTAATGGCTGAGCCGAGACATCCAAGGTCGTGGTGATTGCATACTCCCTTGATTTTTATATTTTTACCGTTCAGCAAAAAGCCCTTGTTTCTGTCAAATGAGAAGTAGCGGATCCCGAAAAAAGTCTCATATTCGTCATATAGGGTGCCTTCCCAATCTATTGCCGAGACGGCTTTGTACATGTACGGATTTTCTATGGACCACAAAACAGGTTTGGTTACGGTTATATCCTGTTCAAACTCCAGGGTTGATTTTTTTGTAATTAAGTCATCGGAGGCAACTTCCGCCACTTTTTCTCCTTTAGCATTATATATTGTTGTGGTCAGTGTTACCTGCCGATCATGTCTGGCTGCATTTCGTATTTTTGTATTTACATGGATATTAGCCGATTGTTTGCTTACCCTGGGTGTAGTGATATATGTTCCCCAGTGGTCTACAAATATATTATCCGTGACAGTAAGCCACACATTGCGGTATATTCCTGATCCGCTGTACCAGCGGGAGTTAGGCTGCAGGGAGTTATCAACCTTAACTGAAATAACATTTTCGTCATCACCATAATTCAGGTAGGGTGTAAGCTCGTACCTGAAAGAAATGTAACCGTAGGGACGTTTACCCAGGTACTGGCCGTTGATCCATACTTCGCTGTTCTGGTAAACACCGTCGAAGTCAATAAATACAAGTTTATCTTTATATGATTCGGGGACAGTGAATTTTTTGCGGTACCAGCCTATACCTCCCGGCAGGGCTCCGCCTCCCGGAGAGACGGGATAATCATTGCTGAACTCACCCTCTATGCTCCAGTCGTGGGGCAGGTCAAGCGTACGCCAGTCAGAATCGTCAAATGATTTTTCTTTTGCATCGGCCGCATCACCAGGATGGAATGTCCAGTTGTCGTAAAAGTTACTGATAATCCTGGGACTTTGTGCCCGGAGAGGGATTAATGCTGAAAAAAGGAGCACCAGACAAGTCATTATACAGAGGTTTTTTAATATTTTCATGACAAATTATTTTAAGTAAAAAATTTGTGAAATAAATTGCTTCAGAAAACAGGATATTAAGTGCGATAACGTACAATATAAGCGGATTACCGGCACTTAATGTCTGCAAAAAGAGAAAATGAATAAATTACAATTTTATTATAACAATTTCCGGGAGGAGAAAAGACTCCTCCCGGGATCAGACTAATTTTATTTCCAGAAGTAAATATAAAACAAAATTATCACTCCGATAATTATTGCGGTGTGAATAATATCCCATTTATTCCAGCTTGCCCTTGTTTCTGCTCTTTGCTCGGGTGTTGCCGAATTAAAGGTAAGTCCCTGGATCATCTTTAGTGATGGTTTTGCGGTAAACTGGCTGATAATCCATATTGCCAGCAGGCAGACAATAAAATTAAATATCTCATAATGCAGCCAGTTTAAATTCACAAATTTCAGGCATAAAGCATCAATTTTATTGAGGCCCTGCGGATCTTTTGCTTTCTCCTTTATCCAGTCCCCTGCTATATCTTTCTTGGCTTTTATTAACACAAGCAAATTTTCTTCCGTCATATTATTTTTGGCAGCCAGAATTTTTATATTATTATCCAGTTCTATTTTCTTTTTAGCAAGGTTTTCAAGATCAGTAAGTTCCTTTTCATTTTTGGCAAGAACGTAATCACCCACCTGGCTTACTTTAATCCTGGCTTGCTCCATTGATATATTATCCTTATCGGACAGATATTTGGTTTTCATTTCCATGTTAATGTAATCTTCCGAATAATTCTTTACGGCTTTGCTAAATTCTCTTGTATCACCGGGTACGACAAGCGATTTTGTCACTACAAGCATAATAAGCATAAACATTCCCAGTGAGAAACCTGTAATAAGTCCCCACAGTCCGCTTTTTGCACTGGCACGTTTCCAGAATACGCCAAGTAAAAATACGGCGGCAATTCCCGGTGCAAGCAATGATTGTACCAGCTGCAGGTATTCATAGAGGACATTTCCGAGGCCTCTCATGACAGGGATCCATACAATTCCCAGGATAACTATAACAGCTGTCGCTATGCGGCCAACGAAGACAAGGTGTTTTTCAGATGACTGTGGCCTGTACTTCTTGTAAAAGTCAACTGTAAACAACATTGAAGAGGAGTTAAAAAGGGAAGCAAGAGAGCTCATGAGCGCAGCTATAAGTCCGCCCACGACAACTCCTTTCAGTCCGGGCATAAGCAGATCTTTGACAAGCATAGGAAAAGCGACATCAGGATTGGGGAGGAACAGTTTCTGTTGTTTGGCAAGGGAGAATGCTATCAATCCTGGTATCAGAAAAATAAACACGGGCAGGAGCTTGAGGTACCCGGCAAAAATTGTTCCCCGGCGTGCCATTTTCTGGTTCGGGGCAGAGAGTGTACGCTGGACAATATACTGGTCGGTACACCAGTACCAGAACCCGATAATTGCCGAGCCAAGGATCACTCCTGTCCAGGGGAATTCAGGATCTTTGGCAGAGCGTACCAGGGTCATCATATTATCATTTCCAAAACCTGTGGATGTTTCTTTACATATTCTTACAAGTTCACTCCAGCCCCCAAGCTCCATAAGTCCGACTATCAGAATAACTATAGAGCCGATGAGCAGGACGGGTGTCTGGAGTATTGATGTATAGAGAACCGATTTCATCCCTCCGAAGATGGTATATAGTCCGGTTATAACAACGAGTCCGATTGCCCCTACCCAGAAGAAATCTATCTGTATAGCGCCTATCCGGACATATTCGATATCAAATACGGTCTTGAACACCGTGCCGCCGGCCCATACAGTCACAGCCACTTTTGTAAGCACGTAACTTATAAGGGAAATTATTGAAAGGATAGACCGGGCTCCGGAGCAGTACCTTTTCTCAAGAAATTCGGGCATGGTGAATACCATGCTACGTGCATAAAATGGTACGAACAACCATCCCAGAATAAGTATTAACCATGCATGCATTTCCCAGTGAGCCATAGCCATTCCACTTTCGGCTCCTGTGCCGGCAAGGCCTACCAGATGCTCTGAACCTATATTAGAGGCAAAAATTGATGCGCCTATTGCTATCCAGCCCACATCTTTACCTGCTAAAAAGTAGTCTTTTGTGTCTTCCTCTTTTTGTCTTAAGACCCAAA
>CAZOLY010000189.1:0-5928 GCA_964580815.1 uncultured Bacteroidales bacterium | reverse complement strand
CATCCAGTCTGGCTTCGTGGAGTAGGTGGAGTATTTCTTTGATTTGGGGACCGGGCTCTATGCCCATTCTTACTAAATCATCTCCGTTAAGGGCTGGCTTGACATAACGAAGCTTACTGAGAAACAGGTTGATGTTCCGGCGAGCCACCGTGGAGTCGCAGGCTAAAGAATTAGCTATAATTGCTGGCGGGGAGCAATCGTGGAGGAGGTGGTAAATACTACTCGGCGCAAGTTCAGGGTTAGCTAGCGACTGGAGTTTGGTTTTGAGGCTAATAGTATCTCGCAGGGTTTGAGCTAGTGTTTTTGGCAACCTGAGGCGTGAAATCAGTTGTTCACTCTCTTCTTCAGTCAAGGGGTAAGCTAGGAGGGCTAAGTAGAGCCCAACCGGCGGTGAATTAGGATAGTTTAGTTGCCGCGCCTGCTTGAATTTTTCAGCCAGCCAGCCGTTGCCCTTTAGAGCCGGGTGCAGTTTTGGCAACACCTTTAGCTCTTCAGCGCGGCGGATGACCTTCTCAGGGAATTCCTCCCTTAAGATAAGTTCCAACTCATGCCGTATTCGATCGCCACTAATGGTATCCAGCATGGATACATGTCGTTTTAGTAGCTGTAGGGTATTTGGCTCCAGTTGGAAGTCTAGGCGTTGCTCGTAACGCAAGCCACGCCAGATGCGGGTGGCATCATCGGTAAAGCTTTTTTCGTGTAGAACTCGGATAACCTTATGCTTGAGGTCATCCCTGCCCCCATACAGGTCAATCAATTCGCCGTAGCGACTGGTGTCGAGATGAATAGCCATGGTGTTGATGGTGAAATCACGGCGGGAAAGGTCATCACTAAGGCAACCGGGCTTTACACTGGGTAGGGCTCCGGGTTTAGCGTAGGTTTCGGAGCGGGCGGTAGCCAGGTCAATACTCCATTTGTTCCACTGGAGTTTAGCTGTATTGAAGCGGGGATGGGTGGTGATTTTTCCATGGCTAATCTGGGTTAGTTGCTGAGCCAGATTTATAGCACTGCCTTCTACCACCAGGTCAAGGTCAAGGTTGGCTTGTCCCAGCAACAAGTCACGAACCACTCCACCGACAAGGTAAAGGCTCTGCCCTTGGCTGGCAGCAGCCTCACCGGCAGCTCGCATAAAGCTGACCAATTCGGCAGGTAGCTGTGTTTCGAGTCTATGGGATAGGTTAATAATCTTGGACATTCACCTGTTGTAGTCCGAATTATAGCACACGTTTCTACTTAAGTGTTTGGGATAGCATATGCCAAAGATAGCATACCCGGCAGGAGACTAATATAGACCACTCTTTCCCCTCAACGCCTCTACTGCACTGTGTTGACAAAATTGAGAATAGACGGATATAATTGAAATTAGTAGTAAGTTATTAGCCATCGACCAGTTGGCGGTGAGCCTTTTTAGAAAAAGTTATTATGGCAATATTAGTCGCTTGGATCTGATATGACCGAGACGGCAAAGAGTAAGACCGCATTTTAATACCTTTTCTGGCTGTGTCGGAGAAGGCATTTTTTATAAATCAGGCATAGTTAAAAATAAAATGCTCAAATTTTATTATCTTTACTAAAACCTGCTTGCAAACATCAACAAATTAACCCTTTATTATTTAGTGTAACCAGAGTTGTAGTTTCAATGAATTAATGTAATAAGAGGATATGACAAACAAAGAAAGAAAGAATGATGACAGGCGCGTCCCAAAGGATAGCGGTAAGTATTCGGCAGAGAATATTCAGGTTCTGGAAGGTCTTGAAGCGGTGAGAAAAAGACCGGCGATGTATATTGGTGATCTCAGCACCAAAGGATTACATCATCTGGCTTATGAAGTTATTGATAATTCAATTGATGAGGCTTTGGCAGGATATTGCAGCAATATTGATGTTACAATAAATGAAGACGGCTCTGTAACGGTTAAGGATAACGGGCGTGGAATACCTGTTGACCTGCATGAGAAAGAAAAGAGATCGGCACTTGAAGTAGTAATGACTGTTCTGCATGCGGGAGGAAAATTCGATAAAGATTCATATAAGGTTTCAGGCGGACTGCATGGTGTTGGTGTTTCCTGTGTAAATGCACTTTCTTCTCATTTGACAGTCATCACATACAGGAATGGCGGTATTTTTAAACAGGAATATGAGAGGGGGAAACCTCTGTATGAAGTGAAACAGACAGGGGAGACTGATAAGAGCGGAACGGAGGTGACTTTCACTCCCGATAGTTCAATATTCATTACAACCGATTTCAACTTTGAAATTCTTTCTTCAAGATTAAGAGAACTGGCCTTCCTGAATAAAGGCATACGCCTTACAATAACTGATATGAGAGAAGTTGAGGAGAACGGAAACGGGAGCGAATACCGTACTGAAAACTTTTATTCTGAGCATGGATTAAAAGAGTTTGTCGAACTCCTGGATGCCACAAGGGAAAAATTAATAAGCAACACAATAAATATTGATACTGTTAAAAATGATGTACCCGTTGAGATAGCGCTTCAATATAATACCTCATTTTCGGAAAATATTCATTCATATGTAAATAATATAAATACAATTGAAGGGGGGACCCATCTGGCCGGATTTAGAAGGGGTCTGACAAGGACGCTTAAAAACTATGCCGAAAAATCGGGATTACTGGCAAAGTTAAAATTCGATATCAATGGTGATGATTTCAGGGAGGGTCTGACTGCCATTATTTCAATTAAAGTGGCGGAGCCCCAGTTTGAAGGACAGACAAAAACAAAGCTTGGCAATTCTGAAGTTATGGGAGCCGTGGATCAGGCGGTGAGCACAGTGCTTGGTAATTACCTTGAAGAGAATCCCAAAGATGCGCGCACTATAGTAAATAAGGTTATTCTTGCCGCCCAGGCGAGGCATGCTGCAAGAAAAGCAAGAGAGCTGGTGCAGCGCAAGAATGTACTATCAGGTTCGGGTTTGCCGGGCAAGCTGGCCGATTGTGCGGACAGGGATCCTTCTGTCAGCGAGATATTCCTGGTTGAAGGTGATTCAGCAGGGGGAACAGCAAAACAGGGCCGTGACAGAAAGTTCCAGGCTATACTGCCATTAAGAGGTAAAATACTGAACGTGGAAAAGGCTATGCCTCATAAAATTTTCGACAATGAAGAAATAAGGAATATTTTTACAGCTCTGGGTGTTTCGGTCGGCACTGAAGATGATACAAAGGCATTAAACATGCAAGGTTTGAGATATTATAAGGTTATAATAATGACCGATGCCGACATTGACGGGAGCCATATTACGACATTGATTATGACCTTTTTCTACCGCCACATGGAGGATCTGATAAAAAACGGACATCTGTATATTGCTACGCCTCCCCTCTACCTGGTTAAAAAGGGAAAACAGGAAAGATACTGCTGGAGCGAGGAAGAAAGACAACAGACTATGGAAGAATTTAACAAAGAAAAGGAAGGAAACATTAATGTTCAGCGATATAAGGGCCTGGGTGAGATGAACGCCGAACAACTGTGGGAAACAACGATGAATCCCGAAAAACGTACGCTTAGACAGGTTACTATTGAATCAGCTGCTGAAGCCGACAGGATCTTCTCTATGCTGATGGGCGATGAAGTGCCTCCAAGAAGAGAGTTCATTGAAACACATGCAAAATACGCTAATATTGATGCATAATTTATTATCGAACAATAAGAGGAATTAGATTAAACCAGGGGGCATTAAATCAATCTATTAACTATAATTTAAGCTTGTGAAGAATTGCCTTGTATTAATTTGTGTTCTTTTCTCAGGCTATCTGTGGGGGCAGTCGAACCTGACTTTCTCTAAGATATCGGAAATGAGGTGGGAGCTCGACTATCAGGTTTTCCTGAAGATGAAAAATGATTCTGACTATACTTATGATATACGACAACTTTTTCATATTAAAGAAAATCCTTCAGACTCAGCAGCAGATTTTATTTTTTATCCTGTAAATCTGGATGAGGAGTATATTAACAATCTTGGCGGAGACAGCACAATAAATGAAAATATTGGATCCTCCTCATTTAAGACGCTCTGGGGAGCATTACATGAGTCTCTGGGAGGAGGATGGGTACATTTTATTAATTGCCTGCTTTATTCACTGGAAGCAGAACAGCTGGACCTTACTGCTCCCCTTATGAGAAGACCCGCAACCGGCTGGAAGCCTAAACCGGTTACTGATTCATATCAAAGAACAAAAAAATGGAAATACTACGTCCCCGTAAACCAGAAACTGGCAATTAAAGAGTATAAATTAAGGATGAAAAGGAATGAACCAGGTGACCTGAAAAATATACCGGAAGAATTTATCGATCTGTTTTTGAAAACAAATAATAAAGATTATCATAAATACATTGAAAACAAAAAGGTTAACATTGTTGCAAAGATTGACCTTGTAAAAATATTGCTGGGTGCAAATTTTTTAAGTGAGATACAAATAAATTATATCAGGAGCCAGGTTTTAAGTTCCATAAGAACCTATTCCATTAACAGAATCCCTTCAGTCCTTGTATTTGATGACTTTGATGCTGCTGCAGCAATAAGCATGGACCTTAACGGGTACAAGCTTGAAGCCCTGGCATTTAAAACATCGGCAAATCTGACTTATGAGCAAATGGAAGAGCGCAGGGAACAAATTTCAAAGATAATTAGTGATATCAATATTTATAACCGGAATTCCTTCCGCAAACAGCTACTAAATTATTATCACGGAGATAATAATTAACCTGCCCTGCTATGGTTAAAAATTGTTAATTTAAAATAGGGTGTTTATAAATTGGTTAATTTTGTATTTGACTATAAAGAATACCAGTTGGTAATTATAATATTTAGCAACATAAAAAAATGATTATGAACAAAAGACAGATATTTATCAGCATATTAACAGCCATTATCGGGGGACTAATTGCCGTATTTGTATTTTCCATGTTTATTGATAAAAATGGGAAAAGATCTGTTGCAATAGTCAGGCAGCCGGTCGGATTAGCTGATTTAAAAACCGAGCCTGGTGCAGGAGCTGTTGATCTTACATATGCAGCCGAAAAAACCATACACGCAGTAGTGAACGTGAAAACTGAGATAGCAAGAGATACTTACAGAAATCCGATACTTGAATTCTTTTACGGGGACAGTTATAAAAATCCGGAACCGGTTCTCGGATTCGGTTCGGGGGTGATTATATCTTCTGACGGATATATTGTAACAAATAATCATGTCGTTGATAATTCAGATAAAGTATTTGTTACGCTTAATGATAAGCGCGAATTTGAAGCAAAGGTTATAGGCACTGACCCCAGTACCGACCTTGCTCTTATTAAAATCGATGCTGATGAGCTCCCTTATATTCCTTATGGAAATTCAGATGAGTTAAAGGTCGGGGAATGGGTGCTGGCTGTGGGAAATCCTTTTACAATAACTTCTACGGTCACGGCTGGCATAGTCAGTGCAAAAGGGAAAAACCTTGGGATAATACAGGACCAGTATAGTATTGAATCTTTTATTCAAACCGATGCCGCAGTAAACAGGGGTAACAGTGGTGGTGCCCTGGTTGATACCAGGGGAGAATTGGTTGGTATTAATACAGCGATTATTTCTCCTTCCGGTGCATATGCAGGCATATCATTTGCCATTCCCGTGAGCATAGTGAAAAAGGTTGTGGCTGATTTAATTGAGTTTGGTGTAGTACAGAGAGCCATTCTGGGTGTCAGCATACAGGAGATAGATGCAAACCTGGCAAAGGAAAAAGATATTGATGTCCTTAAAGGAGTATATGTCTCCGAATTGCGTGACGGTGGTGCCGCTAAAGATGCAGGTATTTTGGCCGGTGATATAATAATGAAAATTGATGATGTCGAAGTTAACAGCCCTTCCGAATTAACGGAACAGATAAATCGTTACAGGCCAGGAGATAAGGTAAGTGTCACATTAAAA
>CAZOLY010000188.1:0-5956 GCA_964580815.1 uncultured Bacteroidales bacterium | reverse complement strand
TTTTAGATTTTTCAGGAAACAAACTCAATATACTGTTTTTGTTCGCTTTACATATACCTCTCTCTGTAATTAAGCCTGTAACAAATTTAGCAGGTGTCACATCGAATCCAAAATTTCTAACAGGAAAGTTTTCACCAGTTATCATAACATTTTCAATATTTCCGTGAATTACTCCCTGAATATACGTTATTTCTTCTGAATTTCTCTGCTCAATAGGAATTTCATTTAATCCGTCACTTATATTCCAGTCAATTGAGGTTGAAGGCAGTGCGGCATAGAAGGGGACATCATTATCTCTTGCAGCGAGGGCTTTCAGGTATGTTCCTGTTTTGTTTGCCACATCTCCGTTAATCGTTGTGCGGTCGCTGCCCACGATGACAAGATCTACCATCCCATGCTGCATTACATGTCCGCCGGCATTGTCTGTTATTATTGTGAACGGTACACCATGCTGCTTAAGTTCCCAGGCGGTGAGCCTGGCTCCCTGGTTTCTTGGCCTTGTTTCATCAACCCACACGTGTACATTAATGCCTTTATCATGGGCCATATATATAGGTGCCGTGGCAGTTCCATAGTCAATACAGGCCAGCCATCCTGCATTGCAATGGGTTAGTATATTTACCGGCGCGCCATTTTTTCTCCGGCTAATATCTTCGATAAGAGGCAGTCCATGTTCACCAATTTTCCTGCAATTTTCCTTTTCGGCTTCGACAATTTTAAGTGCATTTTCCAGGGCAGCGGCTTTTTTACCGGCAAGTGATCTATGATTGGTTATTACTTTCAGCTGGCTGTTAACGGCATATTCCAGGTTTATTGCAGTAGGCCTTGCAGATTTTATTTTTTCAGCTGCTGAAAGTATATATTCATCAAATGGGATTTTCGTGTCGTATTTCAAGATAGCCAGGTAGACGCCGAATGCTGCCGCAGCACCTATCAATGGGGCTCCCCTTATATACATATCTTTAATGGCAGTATAAACATCTTCGTGGGAAAGGAGGCTTTTTACTGCAAATTTGAATGGCAGTAAGCTTTGATCAATGACCTCTACAACAGAATTATCATTCTCTTTTAACCATATTGTCTCATAATGTTTCCCTTCAACTTTCATTTTTAGCTGTCCTGATAAACCAAATTATAACAGAAAATTCTTTCTTTGTAATTTAAAATAAAAATAATGAAATTATCCGATCAAATATTAAATTCAAAAGCACAAATTAAAAATATAATATTTGACTGGGGCGGTGTAATAACGGATCTTAATTTTGATGCAGGCAGCGATGCTTTTAAAAAATACGGCCTGGATAATTTTGTCGAGCAATACAATACGAAATTTCAGAAAGATTTTTATATTAAGCTGGAGACAGGTTTGATTTCTGCTGACGAATTCAGATCGGCAATGAGGAACCTGATTCCGGTTCCAATTACTGACAGCGAGCTGGATGATGCATGGGCGGCATTGCTGGGGGAATTGCCAAAAGAAAGGTGGGATTTGCTTCATAAAGTAAAAAAATATTTCAGGACTTTTCTTTTGAGTAATACTAATATTATTCATGTAGAGCGCTATTTTCAAAGATTATATGACATTTACGGCGTTTACGGATACAGCCATTTATTTGAAAAGACTTACTTTTCATTTGAACTGAAGATGCGTAAACCTGACATAAGGATATTTGAGTACGTCCTGAAAGACAGCAGCCTTAAACCTGAAGAAACACTTTTAATTGATGATAATCATGAAAATATTGAATCTGCAGGCAAGCTCGGAATAATTACATATCATTTAAAAGAACCTGAAACAATATTAGATATTTTTAAAGATGGCTAATTAGCTAATAATTTTTACATTTGTGTTTTACATTAAATAACTATAAAAATCCGGAGAGACTATGAGTATTTATAATGAATTACTAGAGAAAAAAACAAAACTATCATTAATCGGACTGGGATATGTCGGACTTCCAATTGCTTTAGGCTTTGCAAAAAAGGTTTCTGTCATAGGATTTGACATAAACAGCCCGAGGATTGAATTAATGAAAAAGAAAAAGGATCCCAGCGGAGAATTAGATCCGGAGGCATTTGATAATGTTGATATCAGGTTCACGTCAAATAAGGAAGATTTAAAAGAAGCTTCTTTTCATATAATTGCAGTGCCTACTCCCATTGATAAAAATAAGCTGCCTGACCTGTCGCCTCTTTTTGGTGCGACAAGAACAGTAGGTTCTATATTAAAGAAGGGGGATTATATTGTATATGAGTCAACAGTTTATCCGGGAGCTACAGAAGAGGATTGCATTCCATTACTTGAGCAACTTTCGGGATTAAAGTATATACGTGATTTTAAGGTAGGTTTTTCCCCGGAAAGAATCAATCCCGGGGACAGGAACCATACATTTTCAACAATCGTCAAGGTCGTTTCGGGATGTGATGAGGAATCGCTGGAGCAAATCGGTAAGGTTTATGAGATTGTTGTTGAAGCCGGGATATTCAGAACTTCATCGATTAAGGTTGCCGAAGCTGCAAAGATTATTGAAAACACACAGCGCGATGTGAATATTGCTTTGATGAATGAACTTTCAATGATCTTTAATAAAATGAAAATAAATACATATGAAGTGCTGGAGGCAGCGGGGACAAAATGGAATTTTCTGAAGTTTTTCCCGGGTCTTGTTGGCGGCCATTGCATTGGAGTAGACCCTTATTATTTAACATTTAAAGCAAGCGGATTGGGGCATTATGCACAGGTAATAAATTCGGGAAGAGAGGTAAATGACGGTATGGGCAAGTACCTGGCAACGGAACTGGTAAAAAAAATTATCCAGGCTAATAAAAATATTCTAAATTCGAGAGTCCTGGTTATGGGAGCTACATTTAAGGAAGATGTCAGTGACATACGTAATTCAAAAGTTGCTGATGTTGTTAATGAGTTGAAATCATATGGTATAAATGTTGAGGTTACCGATCCACTGGCTTCTTCAAAAGAGCTTAAGGATGAATACGGATTTGAATTAATTCCCGTAATCAATTCCGGTTATGATGCAGTTGTTGTTGCCGTTGCCCATAAACAATACTTAAAACTGGATGAAGATTATTTCAAGTCTATTTCCAGCAATAATGGTATTTTAATGGACGTTAAAGGCATATACAGGAATAAAGTAAATAATTTAACCTATATGAGTTTGTAAAACAAATGGTAGATCATTCAGGGAAAAAGAATTTTGCGCTTATTGGAATAGGAGGATATATTGCCGTAAGGCATTTAAAAGCAATAAAAGAGACAGGAAACAACCTGGTGGCATCTTTAGATCCTTGTGACAGTGTGGGATTGATAGACGGGTATTTTCCTGACAGTGATTTTTTTGTTGAATTTGAAAGGTTCGATCGCCATGTTGATAAATTAAGGAGGACAGGTACTAACGTTGACTATGTGAGTATTTGCTCTCCAAACTATTTACATGATTCGCATATCAGGTTTGCCCTTCGTTCACAGGCACATGCAATATGTGAGAAGCCTTTAGTGCTGAATCCATGGAACGTCGACGCTCTTGCGGAAATTGAAAAAGAATCAGGGAAAAACATATATAATATTCTTCAACTAAGGCTTCATCCGTCAATAATTGATCTGAAGGAAAAGATAATAAAGGCTCCTGCAAATAAAATATATGCTATTGATCTTACATATATAACCGGCAGAGGTAACTGGTATTTTATATCGTGGAAAGGAGATAATCAAAAATCGGGAGGTATTGCAACAAATATAGGAATTCATTTTTTCGATATGTTAATCTGGATTTTTGGAAGTGTCAGGAAGAATATAATACATATGCTTGAGAGAAATAAGGCATCAGGCTATCTTGAGCTGGAAAGAGCCAGGGTAAGATGGTATTTAAGCCTGGATTTTAATGATATTCCCCGGTCGTCAAAGAGTGAAAATAGCCGCACATACCGTTCAATAACTATTGACAGGGAAGAAATAGAATTCAGTTCCGGATTTGATGATCTTCATACAAGAAGTTATATCAGGATTCTTGAAGGTGAAGGATACGGACTCAGGGAGGCAAAGCCTGCTATTGAGACTGTCTATACTATTCGAAATGCTTCACCCCTTGGTTTGAAGGGAGATTATCACCCGCTTTGCAAGAAGGCTTATTGAAGAAGTAGTGTAATTATTATTAACAAATACAAATATGAATAATAAGAAAAAAGTTGCACTTATTACCGGCATTACCGGGCAGGATGGAGCTTACCTTGCAGAGTTTCTGTTAAAGAAAGGTTACCTGGTACACGGTATTAAAAGAAGAAGTTCATTATTCAATACCGACAGGATTGACCACCTTTATTTAGATCCGCATGTTGAAAACAGAAACTTTGTTTTACACTATGGTGACCTTACTGATTCTACTAACCTCATAAGAATAATACAGGAAGTAAGGCCCGATGAAATTTATAATCTTGCAGCAATGAGCCATGTGAAGGTTAGTTTTGACACTCCTGAGTATACAGCCAATGCAGATGGCGTAGGAACTCTGCGTATACTTGAAGCCATAAGGATATTGGGACTTATTAATAAAACAAGGATATACCAGGCCTCGTCAAGTGAATTATACGGACTGGTACGGGAAGTGCCGCAGACTGAAAAAACCCCGTTCTATCCAAGGAGTCCGTATGCTGTGGCAAAATTATATGGCTACTGGATTGTTGTTAATTACAGGGAGGCATATAACATGTTTGCATGTAATGGCATTTTGTTTAACCATGAGTCACCTATCAGGGGAGAAACATTTGTCACAAGAAAAATAACACGGGCTGTTGCAAGAATAGCACTCGGATTGCAGGATAAATTTTACCTGGGCAACTTGTCTGCTAAACGTGACTGGGGGCACGCAAAAGATTATATAAAAGCAATGTACCTGATACTTCAACAGGAGCAACCCGATGACTATGTTATTGCAACAGGAGTCGCCACGGAAATTCGTGAATTTGTAAGATTAGCTTTTATGGAGGTTGGAATGGAAATAGAATTCAGGGGAAAAGGTGTTGATGAAAAGGGATATATAGTTGCATGCAATGATTCAAGATATCAACTGAAAAAAGGGAAAGAAATTTTAAGTGTAGATCCCCGGTATTTCAGACCAACAGAAGTGGACCTGCTTGTCGGCGACCCCTCAAAGGCCAAATTGAAGTTAAAATGGGAACCTGAATATGATTTAAAAGCACTTATTAAAGATATGATCAATTCTGATATCAAGCTTATGCAGAAAGAGCAATACTTACAGCAGGGCGGATATAAGACATTAAACTATTTTGAGTAAAGGAGGCACAGGCAATTTTGATAATAGTAAATTTAAATCAAAAATGAATAAGAACAGTAAAATTTATTTAGCTGGTCACACAGGGCTTGTTGGAACCGCATTAAAAAGAAATTTGCTTGCCAAGGGATATACAAATATTATAGGAAAGACAATTGATGAAATGGATTTAACAAAACAACAGGCTGTTACAGATTATTTCAAAAAAGAAAGACCTGAATATGTATTTCTTGCTGCGGCCAAAGTAGGGGGCATTGTTGCTAATAATACGTACAGGGGGCAGTTTATATATGAGAATCTGATGATTCAGAATAACGTTATACATAATAGTTATTTATACGGAGTAAAAAAATTGCTTTTCCTGGGCAGTTCCTGTATTTATCCAAAGCAGGCACAGCAGCCGATGAAGGAGAAATACCTGCTGACTGATGTTCTTGAATATACTAATGAACCTTATGCTATTGCCAAAATTGCAGGAATAAAACTTTGTGAGAGTTACAATATTCAATACGGGACAAATTTTATTTGTGCTATGCCGACAAATCTTTACGGTCCGAATGACAATTATGATCTGGAAAAATCCCATGTTCTGCCTGCCCTTATCAGGAAGATGCATCTGGGGAAATGCCTGATTGAAGATAATTGGACGG
>CAZOLY010000187.1:0-5998 GCA_964580815.1 uncultured Bacteroidales bacterium | reverse complement strand
CGCCACCGAAGAAAAATCTTTTAAAATTCTGGTTATTTTTCTTATATTGGCCTGCAGCCCCAACACTTATAAAAAATATACATATAAAAACGAATAATTTTATGACATGTCTCTTCATATTTGTAATATATTTTTTACAACTATTGAACGTTGAAAATATTAAATTTTGTACTTACAATAAAACAAATTTCAATATTTTAATTATTTAAATCATAATCAGTATGAATATAATAGTTACCGGGGCGAGCCAGGGCATTGGCTATGAGATAACCGGACTGTTTGCTGAAATTCCTGGTAGCACAATACTTGCCATAGCACGGAATGAACAGAGGCTCAAACAGCTTGAAAACAAATGTTCGGCTGGCAATCCTTATTCAAAGGTTATTGCTGTCAGTTATGACCTCGAAAAAATGACAGGTAATCCATCAGGTATTACAGATATTATTCTGAAACATTTTACTCATATTGATATTCTGGTTAATAACGCCGGTTTATTGATCAATAAACCCTTTACGGATATAACATACAGTGAAGCAAAAGAAACATATGATATGAACCTTTTTGTCCCTGCTTTACTTATTAAGGAGTTGTTGCCGTATATGGGCAAAAGCAGCACATCTCATATAATAAATATAAGCAGTATGGCCGGTTTTCAGGGTAGCTCCAAGTATCCGGGATTATCGTATTACAGTTCAAGCAAGGCGGCGCTTGCATGTATCACCGAATGTCTTGCCAGCGAGTTTAAGGATAGTAACATTTGTTTTAACTGTCTTGCCCTGGGATCTGTTCAGACTGATATGTTTGCCAGGGCTTTCCCGGGTTACAAAGCACAGATGAAGCCTGATGAGATAGCACGGTTCATTGTGGATTTTGCATTAAATGGTTATAAATATATCAGGGGTAAGATCATCCCGGTCTCAATCGCAAATCCCTAGATGGATTTATTTGTTGATTATCGTTGTCTCGTCGTAGTCTTTTGCCAGTATTTCGCCTTTAAGTACCAGCAGTCCGTTCATTGCCAGTGCATGCATCTCGTCTTCTCCCGGATATATAACGACCGGTGCAATAAAAGAAACCATTTTTTTAACATATTCAACTACCATAGGGTTATGGGATATTCCCCCGGTAAGAATTATTGCATCGACTTCTCCGTGCAACACTGCGCACATTGAAGCTATTTCCTTTCCTATCTGGTAAGACATCGCATCCTGTATCAGGCGCGCATTTTCATCACCTTCCTCTGCGAGCAGCTCAACTTCATATGCATTGTTTGTTCCCAGGTATGCAACATATCCTCCACTGCCTGTTATCCATTTCAATATTTCTTCCCTGGTATGGTTGCCTTCAAAGCACTTTTTTACAAGCGGTCCTGCAGGCAGTGTACCTGACCTTTCGGGTGAAAAAGGGCCCTCTCCGTCCAGTGCCTGGTTAACATCAATTACACGGCCGTGTTTGTGGGCTCCAACTGATATACCGCCACCCATATGCGCAATAACCAGATTGAGATCCTCGTACCTCTTATTCATCAGCCGGGCGTAGGAGCGGGCTGTTGCTTTTTGATTCAGCGCATGGAAGATCGACATACGCATAAATTCAGGATGGCCTGAGATTCTGGCAACCTCTTCCAGCTCGTCAACCACCACGGGGTCAGCAATGAAAGCGTTGCAGCCGGGCAAATCATGTGCTATATCATCAGCAATAAGTCCCCCGAGATTACTTGCATGTTCTCCCCGTGCTTCCTGCAGGTCTTTTTTAAGTGTATCATTTATCCTGTATACTCCCGATTCAATAGGACGAACAAGCCCCCCTCTTCCAACAATTGCATTAATCCTATTAATATCTATATGCGAGTCTTTAAGCTCTTTAAGTATTACTTCTTTCCGGTATTTGAACTGATCGCTGATTCTTTTAAACACTTTCAGATCCTCGACATTATGCCTGATGTCTTTAAGAAATACCGGTTTTGCATTACTATATACTGCTACCTTTGTTGAAGTGGAGCCGGGGTTTATAGCCAGAATCCTGTATTCCATAATAAGTATTTTTAGTTACATGTAATTTAATCAATTAAAAAATAGCAACGGCAAAAACAATAGACATAAATTTGCTTTCATCGGAATCTGACCTGGAAGTTAATACAACAGGCACAGACGCTC
This sequence comes from uncultured Bacteroidales bacterium, assembly GCA_964580815.1. Classification (GTDB taxonomy): domain Bacteria; phylum Bacteroidota; class Bacteroidia; order Bacteroidales; family UBA10428. The sequence continues at coordinate 3,842 of CAZOLY010000187.1, read as the reverse complement.
CCAGTAATATTCCTGCAGAGACCGCTCCGCCGAGAAAGTTCAGGGATTTGTAAAGGATATTGCCACTGTTTAAATCAGGAGTAAGCAGGATATCAGCATCTCCGGCAACCTCGCTATCAATACCTTTATGTATGGCTGCCGCCTTTGATATTGCATTATCCAGAGCCAGGGGTCCGTCAACAATACAATTACTTATTTTTCCACGGCTGTTCATCATTTTAAGTTTTGAAGCGTGAACCGTTGCTTTTATTTTTGGATTTATTCTCTCTGTTGCACTAAGTATTGCCACTTTCGGACAGCCGACACCCAGTTTATGAAATGCTTTTACGGCATTTTTAATTATTTCTGCCTTATTCCTGATGCCGGGTGAAATATTCATTGCAGCATCGGTAACTCCCAGCAGCTTGCTATAAAAGGGGGTTTCAAAAATTGCAAGATGACTTAAGACAGAATCCTTTAAAAGGCCATATTTTTTGTTCAGCAAGGTTTTAAGAAATACTGAGGAATTCACAAGTCCTTTCATAATAATGTCAGCTTTCCCTTCACTTATGAGCTGACAGGCTATCTCGCATGAACCCGCCTGGTCTTTATTATTTATAATTTCGAGTCCGGAAGGATTAATATTTAGCTTTGTTGCCAGTCCGGTTATTTTTTGTCTGTCTCCCACAAAAACAGGGGATACTATATTTTCATCCAGGGCCTTCATGGAGGCTATAAAAATCTGTTCATCTTCTGCAGCGGCAATGACAAGCTTTTTTACAGGCTTCTTCCTGGCGATATCAATTAAAGCTGAAAGTTTTTTTAATGTCATCTCATGACAGCTACATTTTTTAACTATACAGGCTATGTTATACCGGACATCCGGGTTACTATTTTCATAGTGTCTTCAGCTATGACAAGTTCCTCATTAGTAGGAATTATCATAACTTTTATCTTTGAATTCTGTTTTGAAATAACAGCCTCTTTTGCTTTTATATTCGCGTTCTTCTTCCTGTCGAATTCGAGTCCCAGAAATTGAAGTCCCTCGCAGATTTTTTCACGAATCAAAGGGCTGTTTTCACCTATTCCGCCGGAAAAAATTATTAAATCCACACCCTCCATGACAGTTATATACGAACCGATATATTTTTTTGCCCGGTAAATGTACATGTCGAGTCCCAGCTGTGCCCTGTGATTATTGTCCTTCAGGGCGGCATCTTCAACTTCTCTCATGTCGGAAGATACTCCTGTAATTCCAAGTATGCCGCTTTGTTTGTTTATAAGAGTATTGGCTGCTGCCAGTCCGATCTCTTCCTTATCCATTATAAATGTCAGTATGCCTATGTCAAGGTCTCCCGGACGGGTACCCATTATCAGTCCCTCCAGGGGAGTAAATCCCATGGATGTTTCTATTGATTTTCCGTCTCTTATAGCTGTTATTGAAGATCCGTTTCCCAAATGGCAGGTAATAATTTTTAGCTTTGAAATATCGGTATTTAAAATTTCACCTGCCCTGCGGCTTATGTAAAAGTGACTTGTACCATGGTACCCGTATTTTCGAATCCCATACTTATTGTAAAGGGAATAGGGAATAGCATACATATATACGTGTTCCGGCAGGGTCTGATGAAAGGCAGTGTCAAATACTGCTACCTGTGGTACGCCGGGAATCAGCAGTTTCACAGCATTTATTCCTTTCAGGTTCGCAGGATTATGCAGGGGAGCGAGCTGGCTGAATTTTTCAATTTCTGCCTGCACCTCGTCCGTGATAAATACACTGGAACTGAACTTCTCACCTCCATTAACTACCCTGTGGCCAACGGCATTAATCTCTTCAAGGTCGGATATGCATCCGTGCTTTTTACTTATAATTATTCCCAGGATGTATTCGATGCCCACCAGGTGGTCTAAAATTTCACCCTCAAAGACCACTTTGGCTCCATTTTCCTTTTCATGATTTACAAATGAACCTTTTAATCCGACCTTTTCGGCTATGCCTTTAGCAAGGACAGACTTTTTGTTCATATCAAAAAGCTGGTATTTTATTGATGAGCTGCCACAGTTAAGAATTAAAACTTTCATGGTTTATTATATTTATTATGGTAGTTTTTTCCCGCTTTGATCATAGGTATAAAATCCTTTGCCTGCTAATCTTCCTGTCTGGTGGGCTCTGACAAGTTTCTTGATCACAGGGGATGCTTTATATTTAATATCACCAAATTCGCTATACAGGTTATCCATCCACCTCAGGACTTTATCAAGACCTATCTTGTCGGCCATCTCAAATGGTCCTAATGACATACCCAGTCCGATTTTCATGGTTTTGTCTATATCTCCTTTTGTGCCCACTCCTTCCATCAGAACTTCACATGCCTCATTAACAAGGATAACCAAAAGCCTGACACTTATTAGTCCGGGTGATTCTTCAACAGGTATAACTGTCCGGTCAAGCATCTTAACAAACTTGCGCACCTTATCATAGACCTCGTCAGAGGTATAGAGTCCGCGTACAACCTCGATCATTTTTGAGTCAGGGGCATTAGTCAGAAAATGAAGGCTTACGCATCTTTCTTTATGCTCTAACTCCGATGCCAGTTCTGTTATAACTATTGTCGTTGAATTAGTGGCTATTATTGTTTCGGGGGATACATATTTTTCCACGTTTTTAAAGACATCTTTTCTTGAAGTTACTCTCTGCTCGCGTGTTTTAGCGCGTATTGTCTCGATAACCATGTCGCAGCCCTTAAGATTATCATATCCCATATAACCGTGGATACGTGATAATATTGAGCGTTTCTCCCCGGCAGTCATACCCCAGCGGTCTATCATACTGTCAAGTTCAATTTCCATGTTTTTGAAGGCAGCAATGATTTTTTCATCTGACAGCTCGATAAATATAACCTCGAGTTCTTTTGCGCTAATCATTATTGCGATGTTCTGACCCACGGTGCCGCAACCGACAATACCTACCTTTGAGAATAAAGTTTTTGGCCTGTTTTTATGGCTCAGTCCGTACTTTTCTATAGGTTCAGTTGTAATATTTGCCATGTTTATTTTATATTAATTTTCAGTTTTATATTCTATTCTGCTATAGCCTGGTTTGCAGTAATAGCTACAAGGTTTACAATATCGTCAACAGAGCATCCCCGTGACAAATCATTTATGGGAGAGGACAGTCCCTGTATTATCGGTCCTATGGCTTCAGCATGTGCAAGTCTCTGTACAAGCTTATAGGCAATGTTACCTGACTGCAGATCGGGGAATATCAGTACATTTGCTGTTCCTGCAATTTCGCTGCCGGGTGCTTTCTGGTTACCTATTTCCTTAATTAATGCAGCATCGGCCTGCAGCTCCCCGTCAATTTTCAGGCTGCTGTCCATCTGCCTGGCCAGAGCGGTAGCATTTCTCACCTTGTCAACCAGCTCATGCTGGGTGCTCCCTTTGGTTGAGAAGCTTAGCATCGCAACCCGGGGCTCTGTTTTGGCTATTGCCCTGGTGGTATTTGCTGTGGTAACCGCAATTTCTGCAAGTTCCCTCGCATTGGGACAGGGATTAACAGCACAATCCGCAAATACCAGTAATCCGTCATTTCCAAAATTCCTGTCCCTGAGAATCATTAAAAATGCTCCCGATACGATATTTATACCGGGTTTTGTTTTTACAAGCTGCAGGGCCGGTCTCAATACGTCCGGGGTGGAATTTGCTGCCCCGGCCACCTCACCGTCGGCATCCCCGTTCTTTATCATCACTGTTGATAAATAAAGAGGATTATTGAGAAGCCTGTAAGCTTCATCCAGTGTAAGCCCTTTTGATTTTCGTATTTCTACCATCAGGCTTGCATAAATATCTTTCCTGCTGTTTTT